>DHTA01000003.1:0-248 GCA_002408565.1 Patescibacteria group bacterium UBA5272
TTAGACATAAAACGATAATATATTTACAACTTTTGTCAAGTTGTGCATTTTTCAAAAATACCTTTATAATATAAAGGTATTCTTGAAATTCCTTTTTAAAATAAAAGTGAAAGAAAAGAATGTGCACATGTTAGTAATCTTTTAAGATATTCCTAGGAAAATATCTTAAATAAATTTTAAAAAACAAATTTAATTTAAATAAAAAATATGAATAAAGTAGCACTTGCAGAAGAGATCAACAAAATCTT
>DHTA01000003.1:391-978 GCA_002408565.1 Patescibacteria group bacterium UBA5272
AAGATCAACAAAATCTTAAATACTTCAAAAGCAGAATCAGAAAGAGTTGTTGAAGCTTTGTTTGATTCAATTGCTCACGCTCTTAAAAAAGGAGAAGAGGTATCAGTGGCAGGCTTTGGAAAATTCTCTGTTAAACACAGAAAAGCTAGAGAAGCTAGAAATCCAAAGACTGGTGAAGCTGTACAAGTTCCAGCATCAAAAGCTGTTAAGTTTTCAGTTGCTAAAGCTCTTAAAGAAGCTGTGAAATAGTCTATTTATTAGACAAAATAAAAAGCCGGCTTAAAGCTGGCTTTTTGTTTTGTTAAGATGAGCTTAAAAAAGATAATAAAATAAAGAATTATTATCAATTTGCTTTATTTTTAAAAATTCCCTTTTGTGATATAGTATTGACATACAGAAAATCTGGCTGATTGTAAATGATGAGAAAACTGGAAGAAAACTGAAAGACTTTTATTAAATACCAATTTTCAGAAATTATTTTTTAAAAAAATAATTTCATTTAAATTTGAAACTGAAAAACAAATAAATATGTTAATACCAACAGTGCTTGAAAAGACACAAAATGGTGAGCGTGCTTATGATATTTA
>DHTA01000003.1:1130-6083 GCA_002408565.1 Patescibacteria group bacterium UBA5272
GGTGAGCGTGCTTATGATATTTACTCTCGCCTCTTGAAAGAAAGAATTATTTTTCTTCATGATCAAATAAATCATGATACAGCTTCTATTACCATTGCTCAATTACTGTTTTTGGAAGCAGAAGATCCAAAGAGAGATATTGTTATGTATATAAATTCCCCTGGCGGAGAAATTCAGTCTGGGCTTGCTATTATTGACGCCATGAAACACATAAAATGTGACGTTTCTACAATTTGTACAGGAATGGCGGCTTCTATGGGAGCTATGATTTTATCTCAAGGTACAAAAGGCAAAAGATTTGCTCTTCCAAATTCAGAAGTAATGATTCATCAGCCTTTGACAGGTGTAGAAGGACAAGCTTCTGATATTGAAATTACAGCCAGACACATTTTAAAGTTAAAAGAAAAGCTTTATAGAATGCTTTCAGAAGCTACAGGAAAATCTGCAAAAGAAATACAGAAAGATGGTGACCGTGATTATTGGATGGACGCTGAGGAAGCTAGAGAATACGGTATTGTGGACCAAGTTTTAAAATCAAAGAAAAAATAGCTTTCTAACTCTTAAAAATCGTTTTTAGAATTAGTTTGGTAAAAATTCTAAAGTCTATATAACGATATTCTTCAAAATTATTAATATTAAAAATATGCAAGAACCCCCTTTTATAAATTTCAATCTCTTATTTACTTTGCTGGCAGCTATTGCTGGACTCGTACTCGGATATGTCGGAAGACATTATGTGGCTATGCTTCGGAAAAATTCTGTAGAGAATGAAATTGAAAGAAAATTAGAAGAAGCTAAAAAAGAAGCTAAAGAATTGGAAGACGAAGCCAAAAAAGACGCAGAAGAAACAAAACAAAGGTTAGACAAAGTCGAGGCTAGGCTTGATAAGAAAGAAGATGAATTAGAATCTCGTGAAGAGGCTGTTAGACTGGAAAAAGAAAAACTCTTTATAGCGGCTGAAGAAGTGAAAGAAATAAAAGAAAGGGTTTTGGAAAAAGAAAAAAGCATAAATCAAGAATTAGAAAAAGTGGCTGGTTATACCGAAGAAGAAGCTAAAAAACTTTTAATTGGAAAAATTGAAAGAGATAGTCAGGAAGATTTTCGTTCTCGCCTACTCAAGATTTCTCGTGAAGGAGAACAGAAGTTAAAGGAAAAAGCTAGAGATATTTTAGTTTCTGCAGTACACAGGCTTGCCAATTCAAATGTCACTGAATTTATGACTTCTGTTGTAGAGATAGAAAACGAAGAAATTAAAGGGAAAATTATTGGAAAAGAAGGAAGAAATATTAAGACCTTTGAAAGGGCTAGTGGAGTAGAGCTTTTAATTGATGAGATTCCAAATGCAGTAGTAATTTCTTGTTTTGACCCTATTAGAAGAGCTATAGCTAAAAACGCTTTAGAGATGTTGATTAAAGATGGAAGGATTCAACCTGTTAAAATTGAAGAGTTTTTAGAAAAATCTAAAAAAGAAATTGGAACTTTTATACACAAAAAAGGAGAAGAAGCTATTTCTGAAACTGGAATTTTAAATATTCCAGATGAGATTTTGCCGATTTTGGGAAGACTTTATTTTCGAACAAGTTATGGTCAAAATGTTTTAGATCACTCTATTGAAATGGCTCATATTGCTGGAATGTTGGCCAGTGAGCTAGGAGCTAATGTGCAAATAGCTAAAGCTGGAGCCTTGCTTCACGATATTGGGAAAGCTGTAGATCACGAAATTGAAGGCACTCATGTAGAAATTGGTAGAAGAATTTTAGCTAAATATGGAGTAGATGAAAAAATAATTTTGGCTATGCAAGCTCATCATGAAGAATATCCTTTTGAGACTTTAGAATCTGTAATTGTTCAAGTGGCAGACGTTATTTCTGGATCTCGTCCGGGAGCTAGAAGAGATTCAATCGAGAACTATATTAAAAGACTCTCCGATTTGGAAAATTTAGCCATGAGTTTTCTTGGCATAGAAAAAGTTTACGCTTTGCAAGCTGGTAGAGAAATAAGAGTTTTTGTGGAGCCAAAATTGGTTAGCGATTTAGAAGCTTTATCTTTAGCTAGAAATATTGCTCTTAAAATTGAAACTGAAATTAAGTATCCGGGTGAAATTAAAATTAATGTGATTCGAGAAAGTAGGGTTATAGAGTTTGCAAGATAAGTTTATATTAAAAAATAACACATTTAAAAAAAGACTCGTTGTAGATACGAGTCTTTTTTATTTTTATTCTAATTATTAATTAGAAACTATAGTTTTCACATTTTGAGCTTCCGGAGAAACATTTATATATCTATATACATGAGTACCATCATAAGCTGCGGCAAAAACATATTCTCCATGAGCTGAAGAAGCTACTGTTTGCCAAGATACCGTTGGAACATTGGTTTGTTGTTTCCATGTTTGTCCTCCATCTGCAGAACTGTAAATATAATCATCATCTGCTACAGCTGTTATTTTATTTCCATCTAGAGAAGAGGTTATGGCTACCCAAGTTTTTTCCCCAGCTTCATTTAAAGGTTTCCAGGTTTCTCCATAATCACTGGATTTATAAATATAATCATAAGTAACCATAAATATCTCTTTTCCTTCTTTAGAGAACGCTATAGCTCCTGCAGGTTCTCCCCACCACCCTAGATTTAAGTTTGTTATATTAATATTCTCTTTCCACACCTCGCCTCCATCTCTAGAGATATGCATACTTCCCCACCCGTCTACAGCGATTAAAATCATTCCATCTGGGCTTGCAACAGCTGAATAATACCAATGTTTAATTCCCAAACTTTCTGCTTTCTTCCAGGTTTGCCCATAATCATGAGAAAACTGAATATAACCATTGTATTCAGCCACCACTAGATGTTTTCCATTTTTTGACATATGAACACCACTGTCCATGCTACCTTGAGACAAGTCGCTTGTAGTCCAAGTTTTTCCGTAATCTGAGGATAAATGGAGATAATTACCAGCAACCGCTAAATATTTGCCATCAGCAGAAGAGGCTGCAGCTGAATGCCATTCATATGGAAGTGAGGTTGTGGCCCAAGTATTGCCTCCATCAGAAGAAATAAAAGTATCCCCATAGGTTTCTGCTAAGAGAAGGAATTGTCCATTTTCAGAAGAAGTTATTACTTCCCAATTCATATCTTCTGTACCAGGTAAACGATACCAATCAGTAGCTTCTACTAATTTAATATATGTTGGTGAATAAGATCTTCCTGCAGAGTTTTCCGCAAAAAATCTGTAATGATAGTACCCAGGTGTTATATTATCAAATAAAAGATCGTGGTCTCCTAAAATATTGTTCATTATTACAATTGTCGTTTCTTTATCTGAACATTCTTCTGGGGATATACCACTATTACAATATTCCATTCCATAAGCAGTGCTTGAGGTATTTATATAAACAGGTAAATTCAAAGAATTCTGAATTGGTGAAGTCGGTATTCCGTTTTCAATAATTACAGGAGGTCTTGGATTTAGAAATGTATAAATATAATTTCCTATACCAACAAGTTTTTTACCGTCACGAGATGATAACAAATAATTCCATTTTGTAATTCCCATACGGAGTTCTTTGGTCCAAGTGATACCATTATCAGAACTGCTATATGTGTCTGAATCGGATGATACGTAAAATTTACTTCCATCGCCGGAAATTGTAGGATTTTTCCAAAAGCCTTTAGGTAAAGAAGTGGATGTCCAGGTTACACCTCCATTTACCGATTTGTAAAGATAATCATAGGTTCCAACTGCAACTAAAAGCTTTGTGCCATCTTGAGAAGCTGCAACAGGTCTCCAGTTTTTTTGTCCTAAAGCGCTAGTTTTTGCCGTCCAAGTTTCTCCATTGTCGAAAGACACATAAATAACTCCCGATAAAGGATAGTTGCTCCACACACCACTCCCTACAATAATACCATTTCCTAAGCCCGTAAGATCAGCTGACAAACCTGAAGCAGGGAGATTTCCGATTTTTGTTAGCAAACTTTTCACATTCCAAGTTGTTCCGTTATCATTTGATATATAAATATTTCCAACATAGTCTAACGCCAAAAGTTTTCCTCCGTCAAAAGATGAACTGATAGATTTCCATCTTTTAGCTCCGGCTTCGGTACTTGTCGCCCAATTTACTCCAGAGTTGGTGGAAGTGTAGATGTAACCTCCGCTTCCATCGATGCCTTCACGATCTATGGCGACAAGTTTTGTTCCATCATCAGATGACTTAATAGAAACAAATTTCTTCAAAAAAGGATCTGTCGTTGTGCTCCAATTTTCTCCTGAATCAAAAGATGTATAAATCTCCCCTTCTGTTGAAATTAATTTCAAAGTATTTCCATTGGGTGACATGTAAGTATAAATCCAACTTTTATTAGCTATATCAGTTAATGCTGTCCAAACCACATAATCTAAATATATAATTTCTTCAGAAGAATAGACTCTCTCTTCAGAATCTTCTATAAATACTCTGTATTGATAATAAGTATCAGGAGATAAGTTGTTCAGAGTTAAAGAGAATTCACCAGCTGAATAGTTTCCACTTTCTAAAAATTGATCAGTATAAACACAAGGAATATCTGCTGACTCTCTAATACAGTAGTCTACTCCTCTAAGATTATATTTATAACTGGCAACACCAGAAAGAATAAGTTGGTGACTCTCTGTGACAACAGAAAAATTTTGTGAAATCTTTAATGGTATTGGTTTATATAAAAATATACCTACATTATCCGCCGCAGCTATTAAGTTCTTCCCATCACTAGAATGAGTTAAAGCTCTCCAACCTCTCGAACCAGCAGAAGTTTGTTTTTCCCAACTAATTCCAAAGTCAGTGGAAATATAAACATAACCACTATAACCATTGCCAACTCCCACCGACAAAATTCTTCCGTCAGCAGAAGAAGTTATTTTATTCCAATACCCATAACCAGCGGATGTTTGTTCTGTCCAAGTAGCTCCAAAGTCGGTAG
>DHTA01000003.1:6422-29059 GCA_002408565.1 Patescibacteria group bacterium UBA5272
TTCCGTCTGCAGAAGAGGTGATGAACCGCCACGCTCTTGAGCCAGCTTCTGTACTTGTCGCCCAAGTGGCTCCAGAGCTGGTAGAGGTGTAGATGTAACCGTTGTTCACTGATGCTGCTAACTTTGTCCCATCGGAAGAAGATGTGATGGAAGACCAGATTCTTGAACCTGCTTCAGTGCTTGTCGCCCAAGTGGCTCCAGAGCTGGTAGAGGTGTAGATATAATTATAAGATCCTGCTGCTGCTAACCTTGTTCCGTCAGAAGATGAAACAATTGAGCTTTGATAATTTGAAATTTTATAAGTGCTTGTCGCCCAAGTGGCTCCAGAGTCGGTGGAGGTGTAAATGTAGCTATTATATGCTACTGCCGCTAACCTTGTTCCGTCTGCAGAAGAGGTGATGGTATATATATTAGGATTAGAGTTTATTTGTTCCCAGCTATAATCACGATACGTAGGTAAAAAAGCTGTTTGAGTTTTAGAATAAGTTCTACCTAGAGAGTTTTCTGCAAAAAATCTATATTGATAATAAGTTTTTGGTTGTAAATTATTAATTGTAATAGCTATATTTCCAAAAGAATAATTTCCAATCTCTTCTATTCTTTCTACACCAGGGTTAGTGTTAAAGTCACAGGATGTTATATTGTGTGTCTCAGTAGAACAATATTCTATTCCGTGTATAGTATGTGAATTATTTACAAAACCATTAAAAGTGATAGTAGTATCATCAATAATAGAATATGGAAAAGTTGTGACTGTTGGAGCTAGGATTGGTCCATAAGAATAAATAAATCCCTCATAATCTAATGCTGCCAATTTTGTTCCGTCAGCAGAAGAAGTGATAGCTCTCCAGTTGCCTACCCCGACTTCAGTTTCTTGTTTCCAAGTTAGTCCTGAATCAGTGGAGGTGTAAATATAATCATTATATGTCACTGCTGCCAACTTACTTCCGTCAGCAGAAGAAGTAATGTATCTCCAGCCTCTTGCTCCAGCTTCTGTACTTGTCGCCCAGGTGGCTCCAGAGTCAGTAGAAGTGTAGATATATCCACTAGGCCATTCTACTGCTGCTAATTTTGTCCCATCAGCAGAAGAAGTGATATCATTCCAACCTCTTGACCCAGCTTCAGTACTTGTTGCCCAAGTTGCTCCAGAGTCAGTAGAAGTATAGATATAGCCACCACTTACTGCTGCTGCTAATTTTGTTCCGTCAGCAGAAGAGGCAATAGAATCCCATTTTCTTGAACCAGAAGAGGTGGCCGCTGTCCAAGTCACTCCAGAGTCTATAGATGTATAAATATAATTATTTTCTGCTGCTGCTGCTAATTTTGTTCCGTCAGCAGAAGAGGCAATAGATCTCCAATACCCAGAAGGAGTAGCTGCTTTCCAAGTTTCTCCATAGTCGGTAGAGGTGTAAATCTTACTACTACCGTACCATCCTTCTACGGCCGCCAACTTACTTCCATCAGCAGAAGAAGTGATAGAATACCAAACTCTTGAACCAGCAGAAGTTCTTTCTGTCCAAGTGACTCCAGAGTCGGTAGAAGTGTAAATATATCCATCATATACCACAGCTGCCAATTTTGTTCCGTCCGCAGAAGAAGCTAAAGAATACCAATTTCTTTTTCCAGCAGAAGTTTGCGCTGTCCATCCATAAGTTTCTGTACTTGTCGCATCTTCGGCAAAAGAAAAATTAAAAGAAGATAAAACAATTGTGAAAGCAAAGAAAGTAATTAATAGTTTTTTCATAAGATTTTTATAATATTTATAATTTGTTTTGGATAAATCTATATAAAGAAAAAGATGCCTAGAGCAAAAAGCTCTAAGCACCCTTACTTATATACTTATATTATAAACGACATTTTATAAAAGACAATATCTTGTAAAGGACAAGATGTGGATAACTTCTTTGTTAAGTTTGTTAAAGATAAACTTTTAATTTTTATTTTTTTATATATACTTATATTTGTAAACACAGTATGAATTATTATAAGAGTATTATCTATATTTCGCTTTTAGCTCTCACAGTCAGTGTGGGAGTTACTTTTGCGCAAACTATAACCTCAGCTTCTTCTACAGAAGAGACTTCTGTAGAAGTCTCTTTACCTATGGATAAATCAGAATTTCTTTTATATTATGGTATTACTGAAAAAGATGAAATAAATACGGAAATTGCGACCTTGAGAAAAGATTTTATTCAAAAAGTCGAAAATTTAAAGACTGAATATCAAAAAAGCTTTGAGAAAGCAGTTCAAAATCAAGATTTAAAACTGCCTAATTCTACTCAAGTAGAAAATGTTGAATCAGAAAAACCCGAGACAACTAAAGCCGAAGCTTCGGAAAGATCTATAGAAATAAAGTCTGTTCAAAGCAAAACCACTACCATGAAAGTAACTTTGACAGATAAAAAAGAAATATTAATGGCTCCTATTATAAATATTACCAATACTAAAGCTACTCCATACACAGAAAATAGTTCTTGGTTCCAAAAAATAAAATCATTGTTCAAGTGGTAAAATAAAAGGACAGAAAAAAGACTTTCAGATACACTGAAAGTCTTTTTTCTTTATATTTTATAAGGTTTTTTGTCGGAGTGCAGGGATTCGAACCCTGAGTCGCTGGTACCCAAAACCAGAATGTTAGCCGTTACACCACACTCCGAATGAATATTATTTTATCACAAATCTATTTGTAATTCAATTGCTACCAAAGATTTTTAAAGAATAAATTCTTCATAGAATCTTATTTTAGCTTGTTTGGTATTTACATTTAAAAATACAATTATAGCCATGACTTTTATATCTATTTCCCCTTCCGATATTTTTCTAAAAGACAAATAATGTTTTATAGCTTTTAATATTCTTTGTCTTTTAGTTTTAGTTAGATTATTTTCTGGAGAATAAGCAAAATCATTTATTTTCTCGAAACTAGCTATTTTTTTAGTTTTTACCTCTATAAAAGCTAGGTTTTGTAGTTTCACGTGTAAATATTTTTGTCTTTCATTGAAATTCTTGCTAGCAATAATGTCTATTTCCCCTCCTTTCACGTGAAAATTCCTTTCAATTATAGAGAAATCTTTATTTTTTAAATATTTCACAGCTAATTCTTCACCCAATTTACCTATTTCATTATGTTCAGCCATATATTCATCTTTATTTTATCATAAGTTTCACATGAAATTTTCATGTGAAATCACTTTTTAAGTAAAATATTTAATTTAGAAATTAAAAAATAATGTTTGTTTTTAGAATAAGCAAAAACATTTTACGTGAAAAATAAGAAAAACAAAAGGAAAAAAAGAGTAGAACTATAGGAATTAATATTTTTGTTTCACATGAAACAAAAAAGACATAAAATTGAGCAAAAAAGCCTTAAAAATAAAGACTTAAGGAATAAGCCTTATTTTAAGGACTTATCTGAAATAAACCTGGTGTCTTTTAGAAAATGTCTTTTAAAAAATGTCTCTTAAAAACATGTCGTTTATACACATTTGCACGGACTTTTCCACTTTATTTCATAAAAGACAAGATTTTTTTCAAATGTCTTTTTGTTTAAAAGTCTTTTAGTATTCTTCAAATAACTTGAGAGAATATGCTAAGATTTTATATATAACAATTATGAGTAATGATTCTAAATTTTTATCTAAAAAAGAAATTGTTCTAAATCCAGAATGGAAGCTGATTTTAAAAGATTTTTTCGATACTGAAGATTGGAAGAACTTAACTAGCTTCGTTAAGGAAGAATATTTAAATAAAAAACAAGAAATATATCCTGACCCCAAAAATCTTTTTAAAGCTTTTGATTTAACGCCATTCTCTAAAGTAAAGGTCATAATTTTAGGACAAGATCCATATCACGATAAAGGACAAGCACATGGACTTTGTTTTTCTGTTCCTGAAAATATTAATCTGCCACCGTCTTTAAAAAACATTTATAAAGAAATAGAAAAAGATTTGAATATCAAAAAAGATTATACAAAAGGAAATTTAGAAAATTGGGCAAAAGAGGGGGTTTTTCTTTTAAATAGTATTTTAACTGTTATTGCTCATAATCCAGCTTCCCACAGAAATAAGGGTTGGGAGAAATTTACAGATCACGTAATTTCAATTTTGTCTGATAAAAGAGAAAATCTTGTCTTTTTGTTGTGGGGGAATTATGCTCGTAGTAAAAAATGTCTTATAGATCCTAAACGACATTTAATTTTAGAATCTGTGCACCCATCACCATTTTCTGCAAATAACGGATTCTTTGGTTGTAAACATTTCTCTAAAACTAACAAATATCTAAAAGAGCATAATATTAAAGAAATAAATTGGTAATTTTTTAATTCAAAAAAATAAGTATTTTTCAAATTGGCTTCTGTTTTGCGAAAGATTTTTAAAAATCCATTATTTTTATATGTTTAATGATGTTTCACATGAAAATTATAATTATAAACAGGGGAGTATTCTCTAAAAATATTTTTTATGATATATTGTTACAAGTCGCCTTCGTTATAGGCTTTGGCGTACTGAATGCGGTGTTGGTTTAGTGGTAGAACACGTCCTTGCCAAGGATGAGACAGGAGTTCGATTCTCCTACGCCGCACATAGTTAAGAGTTTATTGCTATTTTTTTGATTTTTATTATAATTATTATCTCTTTCCCAAATGATTACAGATTTTATTTTTTTAAAATCTGAGGAAAGTCGGAACACATACCTCTTCTTTGAAAGTTAAAAAGGTAGCGGGTAACGCCCGTCCATCGTGAGATGAGAGTTGCGAACAGTGACGAACCTATTTATTTAGGGTGAAACGGCTAAATACTTACCTGTGTGCAAGGTCGTGCTTTGATTTATTTCAAAGAGTGCCGCTAGAATTTTGAAGTAATTCAAAATCCAGATAAATAATCATATAAACAGAATTCCGCTTATGTGAAAGAGAATATGAAAAACCACTTGTTAAAGACAAGTGGTTTTTCTTTTGGTTAGAGATTATTTAGATTATTTTTTCTTAGCAACCTTTTTTGTCGTCGGTTTTTTAGCGACAACTTTCTTTGTCTCATCTTTTTTAATTGGATCCTTTTTAGGAATAACGATTGTCTCGTCAACTTCTTCAATTTCAGCAGCTAAAGCTTTATCTTTCAAAGAATTAATTGCTTTCATCGCGGAAGCTTTTTTTGTATAACTTTCTGTCCAGAAAATAACTTCTTTTCTGTAAACAAATTGAACCCTAAAACCATTTTCATTCTTAATTAATTTAAATTTGTGCATAATGTTTAAAAATTTTTAATACAGAGAATATTATAATACAGATTTCTTAAAAAAAGTTTTTTGTTTTACTTGTGTTAATTTTTATGCTAAAATACTTCTGAATGCGGTGTTGGTTTAGTGGTAGAATACCTGCCTTCCAAGCAGGGGACAAGGGTTCGATTCCCTTACGCCGCACAAAAAAATTTGTTAAACTATACAAAGTGGCCTCCGTGGTGAAATGGATATCACATCGGTCTTCGGAACCGCTGTTCTGGGTTCGAATCCTGGCGGAGGCACTATTATAAATCTTTTCTGTCAAGAATGTCTTTTAAGAAAGAGTGAAGATAAAAATGTCTTTTATATTTTTTGCTATATAATAAAAGCATTATTAAACTTAATTAAATAAAAATAAAATATGTCATATATCACAAATATTGAAAAAGAAACATTAGAAAATGAAAACTTTAGAAAAGTTCTTTTTACCGCAAAACATATGCAACTCGTAGTTATGAATATTCCCGCTGGAAAAGATATTGGAACGGAAACTCATGGAGACGTTGACCAATTTATTAGAATTGAATCTGGAAAAGCTAAAGCTATTCTTAATGGACAAGAAACTGATTTGGAAGATGATTTTTCAGTAATTATACCAGCTGGAACTGAACATAATATTGTAAATGTTGGAGAAGGAGAATTAAAGCTTTATTCTATTTATGCAAAACCTGAGCACAAAAAAGGAACTATTCACGCAACTAAAGAAGAAGCCGTTGAAGAACATTTTGATGGAGAAACAGATGTTGAATAGTTAAGGTGATAACTATTATGAAAAATATTTCACAAGAAACGATAAATAAAAATTTGATACCCAAAGATGTGCTTTGGGTTTGTGAAATGTTGTCTAAAAATAATTTTGATAGTTATTTGGTTGGGGGATGTGTTAGAGATTTATTTCTTTTTCGTGAACCAAAAGACTGGGATATCACGACTAATGCAACTCCAGACGAAATAATTAATATTTTTGGAACTGATGAAACGGTTTATGAAAATCCTTTTGGAACAGTTGGTGTAAAAATAAGAAAAGATGAAGGTGAAACAGAAGTGGTGGAAGTTACAACCTATAGAAAAGAAGGGGAATATAAGGATTTTCGTCGACCAGAAAGGTTGGAATGGGGTAAGAATATAGAAGAAGATTTAGAAAGAAGAGATTTTACAATGAACGCCATTGCTTATGATCCTATAAAGGACATTCTAAAAGACATTTATAAAGGACAAAATGATATAAAGGACAAAATTATCAGAACAGTCGGAGAGGCGGAAGAAAGATTTAACGAGGATGCCCTTCGTATGCTTAGAGCTGTACGCTTTTCAGCTCAATTGAATTTTGTGATTTCTAATGAAACCTTAGAGGCTATTTTTCGCTTGGCATCAAATTTAGAAAAAATCTCTAAAGAAAGAATTCGTGATGAATTCATAAAAATAATTATGTCTTCTAATCCAATGCAAGGATTACTCATTTCACAAAAATTGGGAATGTTGAAATATATTTCAACTGAGTTAGAAAGCGCCGTTGGAATAGAACAAAACGGACACCACGCTTTTGATATTTTCGAGCATTCTCTTCGATCTTTGAATCACGCGGCTTCTCGGGAGTTTGATTTAGAAATTAGGTTAGCAGCTTTGTTTCATGATATCGGAAAAGTTAAAACCAGAAGATTTGATGAAACGAAAAAAGATTACACTTTTTATGGACATGAAGTGGTTAGCGAAAGAGTGACTAAGAAAATTTTAGAAGAATTAAAGTTCGAAAAAAAAGTTGTTGAAAAAGTTTGTAGATTAGTTCGTTGGCATATGTTTTTTTCTGATCCAGATGAAGTGACCTTGTCTTCAGTTAGAAGATTAATTGTAAATATTGGAAAAGAAAATATTTGGGATTTAATTGATTTAAGACTTTGTGACAGAATGGGGTCTGGGACAAAAAAAGAAGAACCCTGGAGACTTAGAAAATTTGAATCTATGATTGAAGAAGCTCTTCGCGATCCAATTTCTCTTAAGACTTTAAAAATTGATGGAGCAAAAATTATGCAAATTTTGAATGAAAAACCAGGAAAAAAAATCGGTTTAATTCTTCATGCTCTTTTTGAAGAGGTTATAGATAATGCTAGTAAAAATAATTTAAAGTATTTAGAAAATAGAGTTTTGGAGCTCAATAAATTATCAGAAGAAGAGTTAGGAAAATTAGCTACTGCCGGGAAATATAAAATGCAAGAAAAAAATGCAGAAGAGTTAGAGGAAATAAAAAAGAAATTTAAGGTGTAAATTTAAAATTAGATAAAAATAAAGAGGTCGTTTAAAACGACCTCTTTTTTTCAAATAAACCAAAAGAATGTCTGAGTTTTAGTTTGCCTATTTTGGTTTGAAGATAAACAATTTCTACCTCAGCCTTCTTGGTAACTAAAGATTGTAAAAGTTTTTTTTCTAAGCCTTCCAATCCGCTTAATAATTTTATTTTTCTACCCTTACATTGTATTAAAGCGAAATGTGAAACTAGATCCACTTTCAATAATTTTCCATCAATTCTTTTTACTCGAGTCATTACAACAGCTAACACAAACAGGAAAAAAAGGGAGATGGCAACAATAACAGTAATTAAAATCAAGATTTCCATAAGGCGTTAATTTTTTATGAGGAATGGAATTTTTACATATTCATAGAGCGTGTTTCCTGCAATTTTGCTGTAAGCCGGATATTCACCCTTATCAAAATAATTCTTCCCCATAGTTTTTCTTGCGATCTTTTTCCAAAGTTGAAAGAGTTGAGATTTTCTCAAAACTACTTTGTATTTCGATATCCACCAAGTTAAGATTTCTGTGGCGGAATGTACAAGGGAAGGAAGTTTTTTGTTGTAGGCAATGCTTCCTTCTTGCAACGCTTTGTCAATCACTGCGTTATCAAAATCATTAATGATTTGATCAACATTAATTCTTTTAAATCTTTTTGCTTTCATTTTAAGGAACGTTTTATAAGGTTATAATATCAAACACTTCTAAATCTATACTAGAACAAATAAAACTGTTTGTCAAACAGGGAGAATAACTGTTATACTTTTCTTAATTTATGTTTTTCACTGATTTACAAAAAAATATTTTAGAAAGCAAAGGGTTTGATTTGAAAAAGAAAGAAGAAATAGAAAAGTTTTTGTCTCCAGATTGGGATAGAGATCTTTTGGATTCTGCAAAAATTAAAGGCATTAAAGAATCTGTAAAAAGAATCAAAGAAGCGGTAGAAAAAAAAGAAAAAATCATAATTTATGCCGATTATGATTGTGATGGAATTCCAGGAGCTGTGATTTTGAATGATTTTTTTGAAAAATTAAATTATAGAAATTTTTCCATATATATTCCTCATCGCCACAATGAAGGTTATGGCCTAAATATGGCAGCCATCCAAAAATTTATTAAAGAAAAAGTCTCTTTGCTCATCACTGTAGATATTGGGATTACAAATCTTGAAGAGATAAAATTTGCTGAAGAAAATGGAATCAATGTAATTGTGACAGATCATCATCTCCCGATTCTAGACGATAAAGCTAAACAGATTTTACCTAAAGCTTTTTCTATAATAAATACAAAACAGATAGGAGATAAGTCTGAAGAAAAGTTTTTGTGTGGAGCTTCGACCGCTTGGAAATTGGTGAATGCTTTTTTAAATAAATACAGAAAAGAATTTGATATAGGGGAAGGTTGGGAAAAATGGTTGCTCGATATGGTGGGGATTGCGACTGTCGCCGACCTGGTGCCTTTAAAAAATGAGAATAGATTATTGGCTAAATATGGTTTGGCTGTTTTAAAAAAAACTAGACGCCCAGGTCTTTTAAAAATTTTTAGTAACGCTAAAATAAATCAGAGAAAAATCAATGAAGACGATATTGCTTTTGGTATAGCTCCAAGAATCAATGCTGCCAGTAGAATGTCAGAACCTATTCACGCTTTTTATGCTTTACTTCAAAATGAGAAATCTATTAATTTTGCAAATGAATTAGAAAATTACAATAAAGCTCGCAAGCAAGAAACTAAAGACGCAGAGACTGTTATCGATTATGAAAAATTTCAAGAAGAAAAAATTATTTTAATTGGAGATGAGAAATGGACTCCGGGAATTATTGGACTTGTGGCTAGCAAAGTTTGTGAGACAGTCAAGAAGACAACTTTTGTTTGGGGGGTAGGGGAGGATAAAAATATTTTGAAAGGCTCAGTCAGAGCTGGAGAGGATGGGTATAATGTGGTAGAGATTATGACAGAGTGCCAATATCTTTTAGAAAATTTTGGCGGTCATGAAATGGCGGGAGGTTTTGCTATTCATAAAAATAATTTAAATAAGTTCCAGACTTTTTTAAAAGAATATAAAGTTGAAAAAAAGGAGGATAGTTTGGAAGGGAATCAAAAAATAAAAAAAATTCCTGAACATATAGATATGAATATTTCTGACATCAATAAAAAACTTTTTGATGAAATAAAAATCTTTGCTCCTTTTGGCTCAGAAAATGAAAAAATAATTTTTAAAATCAAATTGAGTAAAGATAATTTTCTGGAAGCTAGGCGATTTGGAAAAAACAAAGAACATTTAGAGATTTCTCTCAATGGTCTCCGGGGTATAGAATTTTTTGCAAATGAAGAAAGGGAAAAAGAATTATTAAGTCAAAAAGTTTTTTTTATAAATCTAGAGTGGGATAATTTTAAAGGTGATATTGTGATGAGATTTGTGAAGTAGATATTAAACAAAATTCTCTCGTTAGCATCTTTGTGAATCAACCTAGCTTTGCAAAAGTCAAAAAATATTTATTTAAAAATTCTTTAGCCATACTTTGTTTTGATATGATAAAATACTTTTATGAAAATAACTTTTTATACTGATGGTGCGAGCAGGGGAAATCCGGGAAGGGGAGGTTGGGGTGTTTATATTGAAATGGAAAAAGATAAAATTTATACCGCTAAACTTTCTGGTGGGCAAAAAGAAGCAACTAATAATCAGATGGAACTGACAGCCACAATTGAAGCTCTAAAATATGCCAGGAAAAATCTTGCAAAAATGTTGGAAAACGACGAAGTAAAAATTAAAATCTTTACAGATTCAAATTATGTAAAAAATGGAATCACTACTTGGATAAAAAATTGGGAAAAAAATAATTGGCGAACCGCAAACAAAAAGCCAGTTTTAAATAAAGAGCTTTGGCTAGAACTTTTAGATTTAAAAAATCTTATTAATAAAAAATTGTTAGAAAATAATTTTCCAGAAATAAAATTTGAATATGTGAAAGGGCATGCCGGCATCAAAGGAAATGAAATTGCTGATGAGCTAGCCACGGTTGCCGCTGACAAAGTTGTGGAGTAAGAATGATAAAAAAGAAAACATTTTTTAAGTAAGACCTCGCTTCACGAATGACTCTCAAAAGTATTTTTTTTATAGATTTTGCGTGATAAAATTATTTCATGTATCTAAAATATTTCCTTATTACAACTCTTGGAATATTTTTAGGAATCAACCTCGCCTACTCTGTAAACTTTTCCACTGAACTATTTTTTGTTTCATTCGTTATTTGTTTCATAAATTTTTTAATTAAAAAATTTTATAAAAGAAATAGTGGCAAAGAAAAGAGTGAAACATCTATTTCTATAGCTATTTTGTTTTTAGTTTTGGCTTTTGGAATTTTATTGGGGCAAATTTCTTTTTCTCAAACCGTTTTACAAAAAGAAAATTTTTCTAAATTCATTTCACAAAAAGAAAGTTTTTTGGGGATAATTTCTAAAGTGAAACAAACTGAGAAGTCGCAACAAATTATTTTGGATCTCAAGGAAGACTCTGCTTTTAAAATAAAAATTATTACTAGCAAATTTCCAGAGTATCGAGCAGGGCAAATTATTCAAATAGAGGGCAAAATAACCGAGGAAAATATTGTTTTACCAGACGTAGAAAATAGGATAGCTAAATCTTTTGATTTACAGCTTCAAGATAGTCTTAAAAACATTGATGGACAAATTTCTTTTCCTAAAATTATACTCGCTGAAGATTCAGATATCGAAGCAAATCTTTTTGAAAAATTTTCTTTTTATTTACAAAATAAGAAAAAAGATTTTGTGAAAACATTAGACACTTTCTCTCCAAGAATAGTTGCTGCTCTTTCAGCGGGAACAACTTTGGGGGACGATTCACTTTTTTCAAAAGAAGAATTAGAAAATTTTCGTATAGCTGGACTCTCTCATATTATTGTACTTTCTGGTTTCAATATCACTATCTTAATAATCTTTTTTTCTTTTCTATTTTTGAATTTAAATCTAAAATTAAAACTCAGAACTTTTTTAGTTGTCTTGTCGATTATTATTTTTATAATCTTTGTCGGTGCCGAACCTTCGATTTTAAGAGCGGCGATGATGGGTGGAGTTTTACTTTTAGCAAATATCTCTGGACAACAATATGTAGCTAAGCAAGCTCTCTTTTTATCTGCTTTATTGATGATGATTTTAAATCCAAAAATAGCTGTCTACGATATTTCTTTTCATTTATCATTTTTAGCTACTTTTGGAATACTTTATCTTTTACCAATTTTTGATGAATATAAATTTTTTAGCCAAGAAAGATTTAAAAATAAATTTGCAAAAAATCTTTTAGAAATTTTCAAACTTACTTTAGCGGTACAGATTTTAGTCTCGCCATATATTATTTTTAAGTTTAGTAATTTATCTCTCTTTGGAATAGTTGGAAATCTTTTAGTGGTGCCAGTGATACCGATAATTATGTTTTTGGCTTTCTTAATAATTTTATTTTCTTTTCTTCCAGGTCTTTCTATTTTCTTTGGATATTTATCTTTTATTTTTTCTAAATATATTTTTCTGGTAGTAGAATTTATTTCTAGTTTTTCCTTTTCGAAATTAGATTTTTCAATATCAAGTTTAGAAATGTTTTTGATTTATTTCTTAATTATATTTTATCTTTCTTTTGAAAAGAAAAGAATTAAGATTCAAAAATATTTAAAAGAAGAAAAATAAAAAGTAAAAAGAAAAATATGAGCAATAAAATTTTTTCAGAAATCATTTACTCTATTAAAAATAAAAATAGAAAAATCTTTTCAGATTATTTTTATTTAATTTTAATTTCTTTTTTCCTTATTTTATTTTTTATCACTCTCTTATTATTTACTAAAGTCTACTCTTCAAGAGAACTGAAAGTTATTTTTTTAGATGTTGGACAAGGAGACTCGATTTTGATTCAAACTCCAGACGGGCAGAAAATTTTAATTGATGCTGGGCCAGATGACAAAGTGATTCGCAAAATAGAAAGTTATCTTTCTATTTTTAATAAAGAAATAGATTTAGTTATTATGAGTCACGGAGATTCTGATCATATTACCGGCTTTCTCTATCTTTTCCCAAAATATAATGTTAAAAATATTTTAGTGAATGGAGATCAAAATAAAGAGAGCTCAATATATTTAATTAATCAAGAAAAAATAGAACAAGAAATTGAATTCGATGAATCTAAAACTTATATAGCCAACTGTGGAGATATTTTATCTTTTGGAAAAGGTGAGGATTTGATAGAGATGTATATTTTAAATCCAGTCAAGGGAGGTCTTATTATAAATGATAGCAATGAAAATTCTGTCGTCTTGCTTTTGGTATATAAAGATTACAGCTTTTTATTTTTAGGGGACGCCAGTCAAGAAATAGAGAATAAACTCTTTTTAAATATAGAAAATTGTTTTGAAAAAACTGTCTCTTTATCTTTAAAAGAGAAATTACAAGATTTAACGGTCTTAAAGGTTTCACACCACGGATCAAACACTGGTAGTTCAGCAAGCTTTTTAAAGCTCATTAAACCAGAATATGCAGTTATTAGCGCTGGAAAAGACAATAGATTTAATCATCCACACAAAGAAGTTGTAGAAATCTTGGAAAAATATAGTAAAAACATCTTAAACACTGTAAATACTGGAGATATTATTTTTCAGACTGACGGGAAAAATTTAGAAATAATAAAAGCAAAATAAAAACGCCTTATTTTAAGGCGTTTTTGATTTTTAAGCATTTACATTGAGATGAACTCCTTTTTTCATACAGCTGGTGCAGATTTTTACTCTAGGACCATTAGGAATCCTTGCCCACTGTAGATTGGGGTATTTTCTTCTCTTCCCTGCAGGATTAAATTTGGTAGCACGAACTCTGTTGGAGTATTTTCCTACCACCTTTGTTCCTTTTTGGCATGCTGGACAAATGTTTGACATAAATTTAGTTTCTTTAATATTTCAAAATATTATCATAAGTTGTCTTTTTTTACAAGGTTGTTAAAAATATTTGAGAGTTTTTTTAAGGGTGTCTATAAAAACAAAGACTCATAAAGGACACTTATCCACAACTTGTCCTTTATAAAAACTTGTCTTTTATAAGATGTCGTTTATAATATAAGTATATAAGTAATGGGTTGCTAATTGAGCTTTTAGTTCTCTTGGCAGCCTTTTTATTTGTAAATTTTATTTAACTTTTTAATTAAGAACAAAAATCATGAAAAAAAAATTAGTAACAATATTAACTTTAATATTTGTTTTCACCATGTTTTCTGCTGTGGCTAATGCACAAAAACCAGGCGAGGTTTTAGTCGGTGAATACACATATTATGACGCAGAAGGAGATTTAGAATATGGGTCAACTTATCAATGGTATAGAGGAGACACTCCTATACCAGGAGCTACAGATATAAATTATACTATTACTGAAGAAGATATAGGAACAATTCTATATTTTGAGGTGACTCCTAGATCTTTGACAGGAATTTCTCCAGGAGAGCCATTTAAGAGTGAGGGAATAGAAATTTCTAAAAAGTCTTCAGAAAAGCCTTCAGGCTTATTACCTTTACCTATACCGGTAAAAGCTTCTACTTCTACTCCAGTTGTGATTCAGGCAACTTCTACCGCCACTACCACTATCGTAACCCCTACAACTCCTAAGACAGGTATAGTTTCAGGAAATGGTTCATATGTCTCTCCTTTAGATCAAAAGACTTACACTTGTAATGCAGACAGCAAACCATTCAACTCATTTATGAGATTAAACTCTAAAAACAATGATGTGAATCAAGTTAAGCTTTGGCAGGCATTCTTAAATGCAGATTTAGGTCTTAATATACCTATTACAGGTTTCTTTGGACAACAAACTTTTGAAGCTACTAAAGCTTTTCAAAAAAAATATGCTTCTGAAATCTTAACTCCATGGGATATTCAAGATGCAACAGGATATTTCTATAAATCAACACAATATAAAGCTAATAACCTCTTATCATGTTCAGGAATGACTCTAACTTTAGATAATGGTGTAGTTCTTAATTACTAAGAAGTTTCAAATAAAATCTTAAGAAAACTGCCTTAATGGCAGTTTTTGTTTTGTTGCGTGGTATATTATAGAAACAATAATTATGGATATACTATTTTTAATTTTCTTTTTTATTATTATCTTTTATTCTATCATTTTACATGAAATAGCGCATGGTTATGCAGCCTATAGAAATGGGGATGCGACAGCTTACAATGCGGGGCGATTAACTTTGAACCCCATCTCTCATATTGATGCGATAGGCTCTATTGTAGTTCCTATTTTTTCATATTTAGTATTGAAATTTCCTTTTGGTTGGGCAAAACCAGTACCTTATAATCCAAATAATATACAGGATAAAAAATATGCGGAATTAGAAATTTCGGCAGCTGGTATTTTGACTAATTTTTTCCTAGCTCTTTCAGCAGTAGCTATATTTTATATTTTAAGTTTTTTGGGTTTTTCCAATCCGGCTACAACTTTAATACTTCAAACCATCACTTCTGTAAATTTATTCTTAGGCCTGTTTAATTTATTACCTTTTCCTCCAGCGGATGGATATTCTATTTTCACAGAGCTTTTTGCTTTTTTGAAAGATTTTTGGTTAAAAATTAAAAATAAATTTTCAAAAAAGAAAGAATATGAAGCCACTTATGTAAACAATATTAATTCTTTTAAGCATAAAAGTTATACAATTAAACATATTTTCTCTAACCCTATAATGATGATTTTGATTATTATAGTAGCGGTAAATGTTTTTCAATTTTTTGTCCCCTATATAATGTCTTTTATAAACTTTTTATATTCTTTTTAGTTATCCACAAACTTTGTCCTTTATAAATATTGTTTTTATAAAATGTCGTTTATAATATAAATATGTATAGAAATTTCAAAAAGAAAGTCTCTATTTGTGTTTTGTTTGTGTCTTTTATAAGTTTGTCTTTTAATATTGTTCAAGCACAAGTGGAACAGAAATTTTTACCTATTCCAGAAAGTGTTTCTTGTATCGATGCGGAATATGATCTAAAACTTGGTTCTAGAGACTATGTTCTTTATGGAAATGTTTTAAAGTTGCAACATTTTCTTTTTGAAAATGGAATTATGTATCATGCTCCAACTGGATATTTTGGTCCAATCACTCAAGCTTCCTTAATTAAGTATCAAACCATGAGAAACCTTTATCCTACAGGTTTTTTTGATGCAAATACCAGAAAAGCTGTAGCTAGAGAGACTTGTGAACAAAATGAAATAGTTAATAATGTTAGCCTTATTACTAATTACAATCCACAATATCCAAATACTCAACAACCAAACCCGACTTATTCTCCACAAACTCAATATCCAGATAATACCAACACTCAAATTCCTAATTCCACAAATACTTCTAGCAATCAAAGTCCTTATTATTATGTCCCTCAGACCACAAATCCTTACTACAGCACCACTACCACAAACACCCCCACTTTAGATAAACAGATTTATTATCAAATAACTGAACAGATGCTAGGATTTAAGCTTAACTCTACAACTCCAAGTGTTCTTCCATAATAAACGATAAACGACACTTATCCACACCTTGTCCTTTACAAAATATTGTCTTTTATAAAATGTCGTTTATAATATAAGTATATAAGTAAAGGGTCGCTAAAGGACATTTATGTTCTTGGTGGCTTTTTATTTCAAAAAATATGGCTTATAAAAAACAAAAGCAAAAAAGAAAAAATTCTTTATATAAACTTTTAAAATTAGGATTTTTGTCTGTCATACTTTTGACTGTAACAGGAATTGTAGTTTATAGTATTGTTTTTGGAATTAAAACTAACGCAGAATCTATAACTCAAAACACTGTGCTTTTACAACTGGAAGAACATTTGGTTTTGCCAGAAAATGAACCTGTTAGCTTAAGGCGTGTCTCTAACGCAAAAGAGCTAGCAATTCAAGACTCTTTTTACAAAGATATTAAAAATGGAGATTATATTATTGTCTTTGAAAACCTTAGTTTGATTTATGATTTTGATAAAAGTTTGATAAAAAATATTAAGACCAAATAAGATCGTTATAATTTTAGCAAAAAACTCTATTTTTGTTTGCATGTTTTTGAAAATTGTGATAATATTTCGAGTATTCACTTGACTAGTTTTTTGGTTATGCAAGTGGCTATATTATTAGTTTTTAGAAAAGTCCAATATTATTTCGCGAATAGATGTAGAAATAACAAAGACTTATTAATTAATTAAAATAAAATTATTATGTCAGATTTTAACAGAACAAAACCTCACGTAAACGTGGGAACAATTGGTCACGTAGACCATGGAAAAACAACTTTAACAGCAGGTATTCTTAATGTTCTTCATCTTCAAAATCCAAACGTGAAGATTAAGGATGTTAACGAGATCGATAAAGCTCCTGAAGAAAAAGCTCGTGGGATCACAATTTCTCTTTCTCACTCAGAATATGAGACCGAGAAAAGACACTATGCTCACATCGACGCCCCAGGACACGCGGACTATATTAAGAACATGATTACTGGTGCGGCTCAAATGGACGGTGCTATTCTTGTGGTAGCAGCTACAGATGGACCTATGCCACAAACAAGAGAGCATGTTCTTCTTGCTAAGCAAGTAGGTGTGCCTCAATTCGTGGTTTTCTTAAATAAATGTGACATGGTTGAAGATAAGGATATGCTTGATTTAGTAGAAGAAGAAGTAAGAGAGCTCTTAACCAAAAATGGATATGATGGAGCAAACACTCCAATCATTCGAGGTTCAGGTCTTAAGGCTTCAGAAGCTAAAGATTTAAATGATCCTTGGGCAGCAAAAATTATTGAGCTTATGGACGCTCTTGACTCATGGATTCCAGAGCCTGTTCGTGAACTTGATAAACCTTTCTTAATGCCTATCGAAGACATCTTCACAATTGAAGGTCGTGGAACAGTGGTTACAGGAAGAATTGAAAGAGGAATAATTAAATTAAATGAGGAAGTTGAAGTTGTTGGTATTACGCCTACAGCTAAGACAACTGTTACTGGTATTGAAATGTTCAACAAATCTTTAGGAGAAGGACAGGCTGGAGACAACGCTGGACTCCTTTTAAGAGGTATTAAAAAAGAAGATTTACAAAGAGGACAAGTCCTTGCAAAACCAGGATCAATTACTCCTCATACAGAATTTGAGTGTGAAGTTTATGTTCTCAAAAAAGAAGAAGGAGGAAGACATACTCCATTCTTGAATGGTTATAAACCTCAATTCTATATTCGTACAACAGATGTGACTGGAGAATGTACTCTTCCTGCAGGATCAGAAATGGTTATGCCTGGAGATACAATCAAAGGTATGCACGTTAAACTTATTGCACCTGTAGCTCTTGAAGAGCAAGGAAGATTTGCTATCCGTGAAGGAGGTAAAACTGTAGGTGCGGGAGTTGTAACAAAAATTATTGCTTAAGAATTAAAAACTAATCGCTCTTTATAAAAAATTATTTGTACAAAATTATGTCAGAAGATAAAAAAACAGTAGCTAAAAAAGCTCCAACTAAAAAGGCAATAGTCAAAAAAGTTGCTGCAAAAAAAACAGTAGCTAAAAAAGTATCAGCAAAAAAAACAGAGGCTGATTTACCAAGAGTAAAATCAACCAAAAAAGGAAATGACGAAAACAGACTTCGTATTCTCGTAAAGGCTTATGAGCCAAAAGTGCTTGATATTTCTGTTAAACAAATAATTGATACAGCGAAAAGGTATGATGCAGAAATAAGTGGACCAGTTCCTCTTCCAATTGAAATCTCAAAGTATACAGTAAATAGATCTACTTTTGTTTACAAAGATGCCAGAGAGCAATTTGAGATTCGGGTTCACAAAAGACTCATTGATATTCTTAACCCAAACCCAAAACTAATTGAAGCTTTGACAAACTTATCTCTTCCTTCTGGAGTAGATATCAATGTCAAAATGGGTTAGTTTTCTGAAACTTATTAATTAAATAAATCGACCAATGATTAAATCTCATTTTTGAGGTCTGGTTATGTCGTTCATAAATACATGAAATTTACAATTGCCGTAAAACAGAATATGACTCAGTTTTTTGATGAAGAAGGTATTGTTCATCCGGCTACCATCTTAAAAGCTGAACCACTTACTGTTACTCAGGTTAAAACAAAAGACAAAGACGGTTATGATGCGGTGCAAGTCGCTTCTATTTCTCAAAAAAAAGAAAGAGTTTCTAAGTCAGTTCTAGGACACACCACAGAAGCTTTTAAGGTTATAAAAGAATTTAGAGGGGAGACTGGAGATTTACAAAAAGGTGCGAATATCAATATTGATATTTTTCAGCCAGGAGATGTTGTGACTATTTCCGGAACTTCTAAGGGAAAAGGTTTTCAAGGTGTAGTTAAAAGACATGGTTTTAAGGGGGGGTGGAATCAACATGGACAAAAACACTCTCATCGTGAACCAGGATCTATCGGTGGCGGTGGTCGTGCCGGCGGTAGAGTAATTAAAGGTATGCGCATGGCAGGAAGAATGGGTTCAGATCGCGTAACACAAAAAAATGTCAAAGTACTTGATGTGGACGTAGGAAGTGGAATCATTTTAGTTAAAGGTGCGGTACCTGGAAAAAGAGGGACTATTATTGAAATGGTTCAAAAATAATTATCCTAATATAAATATATGAAAACAAAAGTATATAATCAATCAGGAAAAGAAGTGAAAGAAATTGATCTTCCAGAAAATATTTTTGGACTGGAGTTTAATAGTGATTTAGTTTCTCAAGTACTCTTCATTCAAAAATCAAATAGACGTGCTGGGACATCTCATGCTAAAACTAGAGGAGAAGTTTCTGGAGCAAATCAAAAACCTTGGCAACAAAAAGGAACTGGTCGCGCAAGACATGGTTCAAAAAGATCTCCTATTTGGGTTGGTGGAGGTGTGACACATGGCCCAAGAAAAGAAAAGAATTATAAGAAAGATCTTCCAAAAGGAATGAAAAATCAAGCCCTTTTCAATCTTCTTTCTGCAAAATTAAAAGACGGAAAAATCTTATTTGTGGATGAAATAAAATCTGCAAATGCCAAAACTAAAGACGCAGTAGAAATTATGAAAAATATTTCTGCGGTCAAAGAGTTTGAAAATCTATCTTTTAAGAAAAAAGGAAATGTTTACATGACTTTCCCTAAATTAGAATTAAATGAAAAAAGATCATTTCGCAATCTCCCTTATGTGGTTGCACACAATGTGGAAGATTTAAATCCAGCTGATATTGCTGATGCGAGATATCTTGTCATTACTAATCCAGAAGCTACAGTCGAATATCTTCAAAGTAAATTAAAATAAAAACTATGGCCAAAAAAGAAACCAAAAAAATCGAAGATACAGCAGAAGAAACAAAATTAACCAAGAAAGAAAGTAAAAAAGAAAAAGAGCTTAAGAAGGAGGTAGAAAAAGAAACCAAAAAAGTAGAAAAAAAATCCGAAAAGAATACAGAAAAAGAAGAAGTAAAAGAAAATAAAACTGCTTTAATTCTCTCTCCAAGATTAACTGAAAAAGCTTCCAATCTTTCTTCTGGAAATGTTTATACATTTAACGTGAAAGATTCTGCTACAAAAATCACTTTAGCTAAAGAAATTCAAAAGGTTTATAAAGTTAAACCTTTGAAAATCACAATTATAAACCATCCAAGAGAAGCGACTTTCTTTAGAAATAATCTTGGATATAAATCTGGATTTAAAAAAGCTTTGGTCACTTTAAAAAAAGGAGACAAAATTGATTTAGCTTAAATTCAAAAAGAATTATTAAATAATGGTTAATTAAGCCGATAATTTAATTAAAATTTCGAGAGAAATTTTAAAGATAAAGATATGAAAAAATATAAACCAACAACTCCAGCCAGAAGAAGAATGACTGGAATCGAATACAGAAAAATTCTGACTGAAAAGAAACCTCTTAAATCTTTAACCAAAGGGTTCAGTAGAGGAGTTGGAAGAAATTCTCACGGAAGAGTCACTTCTCCTTATAAAGGTTCAGGACATAAAAGAAGCTTTAGAGATATTGATTTTAAATATAATAAAATTGATATACCTGCTAAAATTGCTTCCGTAGAATATGATCCAAACAGATCTGGTTTTATTGGGCTGGCAGTTTATGCTGACGGAGAAAAAAGATATGTTCTTCTTCCAAAAGAAATTAAAGTAGAAGATAAATTTCTTGTTTCTGAAAAAGTAGACCTAGTTCCCGGCAACAGATGTATTCTTAGGAATATTCCGGTAGGAACAAATGTTTACAATATTGAAATTAAAAAAGGAGCTGGAGCAAAAATGGTTAGAAGTGCTGGAAGTTTTGCTCAAGTAGTAGCTCACGATAATGGATTTACTTCCATCAAGCTTCCTTCTACTGAAGTTCGTAAAATTCCTGACACTTGTTTTGCTTCCATCGGTTCAGTTTCTAATGATGAGTGGAGACTTCGAGTAGTTGGTAAAGCTGGAAGAAGTAGATGGCTTGGTGTTCGTCCAAAGACTAGAGCTAAATCTAAAAATCCAGTTGACCATCCATATGGAGGAGGTGAAGGTTCTCAACCAAGAGGTACCAAGAGACCAAAGACTGCAACTGGTAAAATTACAGGAGGTCGAAAAACTAGAAGAAGCAAAAAATACTCTAATCCTCACATTATTTCTAGAAGAGTTAAGAGTAAAAGAAAATAATCTTTGCAAATTCTTGTAAAATATATTATATATATAAAAATATATGCCAACAATTAATCAATTAGTTAAGAATAAGAGAAAAAGAATAGTGAAGAAATCACGTTCTTTGACTCTTTCTCAAGGTTGGAACTCTGTAAAAAATAAGGCAAATTATTACAATTCTCCTTTTAAAAGAGGTGTTTGTACCAAGGTTACAACCACTACTCCAAAGAAACCAAACTCTGCTCTTCGTAAAATTGCTAGAGTGAGGTTGACCAACCAACAAGAAGTGACTGCTTATATTCCAGGAATGAAGCATAAGTTGCAAGAACACTCGGTGGTTATGATTCGTGGAGGAAGAGTGAAAGACCTTGCTGGGGTACGATATCACATAGTTCGTGGACGTCTTGATGCTACAGGTGTAGAAAATAGAAAACAAGGCCGTTCTAAATATGGTGCTAAAAGACCAAAAGACGCTAAAAAATAAAAATTTTCAAAAAAGAAAATCGCCCGATAGATAAGGGGCGATTTTCTTTTTATTTATCCACAATTTGCTTATAAATAAAGCTTATTTGTGAAGATATAAGCTATAATATTAATATCGGGGATGTTGTTTTTTGTAAACAGAAAAGCAATATTTTCAATAGGTAAAAGATAAAAATAATGAAAAAAAATATCAAAATCTCATTCCTCAAGAAGAAAACAATCGTTTTTGGTATGATTGTGTTATTTTTAATAGTTTTAGTCTTTTCCCAACAATCTAAACTGGTATCTTTCTGGAATATATTCCCCATTAAATTTTATTGTGAAGTTAATAAACTCTTTAATATTCAAAATGCCAAGTGTGAGTCCGAGCTCTATAATAGTGAAAAAATAAATTATAATGACACTTTTGATAATTTAAATAATCAGATTTCCTCTCTTAAGACCCAAATTGACAATCTTAATACCACTTCTAACAATAATGACTTTACTAATATAAACTCTGCTCACATAAAAGAAAAGATAATTACAGAAGTCAAAAAAGAATACATTTACATCCCTGGTCCTAAGGGAGACAAAGGTGATCCGGGAGAAACTGTTTATATTAATAATGCCAACACTATTTCTGATACGAGTGACACACTTTCTCTACCGCAAGGCCTAGTCAATAACTCTCTCAGTATTCCAACAGCTTCCTATGGTGGAGCATATATTCCTTCTACTCCTGCTTACTCTAATACTTTACCTAATATCTCTACCATTGGTTATCTCAATGGAGCTACTATAGAATCTTCTACTTTAAATAGTTCTATTTTAAATGATGTAAACATTAATTCTGGTGACGCTAAATTCAAAAATCTTTTAGCTGATAATTTACAGATTAATAATATCGACACTACCAATACTCT
>DHTA01000004.1:0-34567 GCA_002408565.1 Patescibacteria group bacterium UBA5272
GGTAACACCCTCACTTCTACAGTCAACGGTATTGCTGCTTCCACTACACTCTCTGGTCTAGAAGCAGATACATTAGATGGATTACACGCTAGTTCTTTCTCTCTCACTTCTCATACTCATACCTTCGCTTCTCTAACCTCCAAACCAACCACTCTTGCAGGTTACGGTATTACAGATGCTATACCATCTTCTAGAACTGTCACTGCTGGTAATGGTTTAACAGGAGGAGGAGCATTATCTTCTAATATCACTTTCACTTTAGGCACTCCATCACCAATCACTCTATCTTCTACTGATACAGTAACCACAAGTAGCCACACCCACTCCTTTGCTCCCGGAGGTACTTCTGCTCAATACATTAGAGGAGATGGTGCTTTAGCTACTTTCCCAACTATCCCACAAGGTACCGTAACCTCTGTAGCTATGACTGTACCAACAGGACTCACCATTAGCGGTTCTCCAATCACTACTTCAGGTACTCTAGCTGTAGGTTTAGCTTCTGGATATTCTATCCCTACTACAGCTAAACAAACTCAATGGGATACGGCTTACGGATGGGGAGATCATGCGGGACTATATCTAGGTACTTCTCTCACCTCCGGAAAAATCCTTCTCGGAAACTCTTCTAATGTCGCTACTCAAGTCTCAGTCTCTGGAGACATAACTCTTTCAAATACTGGAGTAGCTACTATATCTGCAAACTCTGTAGCATTAGGAACTGATACAACAGGTAATTATGTAGGAGGTGTAACCGGAGGAAATGGTATTGATTCTACAGGTACAGCAGGGGAAGGATGGTCACCAACTCTATCTCTTGGAAGTCTAACTTCTAATTGGTCACAAACTGGAGCTTTTGATATTATCTTAGCAAACGCTGGTTCAGAATTACAAATTATGGAATCAGTCGGTGGTACCTATTATGGAACACTTGACGTAGGGGATCTGTCAGCTAATAGAACATATACTTTACCAAACAATAGTGGAACTTTAGCTTTAACTTCAGATTTCCCAACAGCTGCTAATCCTTCTGCTACTATTGGTTTAACTGCAATTAATGGATCAGCTACAACATTTATGAGATCAGATGCTGCTCCAGCTTTATCTCAAGCTATTGCTCCAACCTGGACAGGTGTTCATACTTTCAATGCTATACCAGCATTCAATGGAGGAGTCTCTGGAACTTCTGCTCCGTTTACTGTTGATTCTACAAATGTTGTGACTAATTTGAATGCGGATCTTTTGGATTCTTTGCATTCTACAAGTCTTTTGAGAAGCGATGTAGACGATAACTTAACAGCTGCCATCGTTGTCCCTACAGCTAACAGAGACGAAGGAATATTTGGAACCTACGATTCAACGAAAACCCAACACATATGGTCAATGGGAACCGCATATAGGAATGCGGCTGATGGATCTAGTTTTGGTAATCTTTATGGTTTAGCATATAAGTATAACGGGTCAGCTGGTGGACATGGAGTTTATTTGGTTCAAAACGGAACGGCGGCGGCTGGACTAGGAACAAATATTTGGACTTCGGGGACTCTTATTGGGAACAATATCAATACTGGTAATGGGGCAATGGAGGTAAATAGTATCGCTGCTTATTTAGGAAATCAAAACCTGAGAACTACAGATGCTCCAACTTTCGCCGGGTTGACACTTACTGGTTTACAAACTGGAGCTACTACAGACGGTATACTTACAACAGATGGAGCTGGAGTAGTGAGAAAGATCTCTCAGGCAAATGTCTTATCTTCTTCTGCTAACACCATGACTTCTACAGTAAATGGTTTATCTTCTAATACTTCCATTATCAATTCTAATAGTTTATCTATTACCCAAATGAGTATTGATGGTTGGGCAGAAAGGACAGGTGCTGATTCTAGAAATTGGTACTCCATCACCTCATCTTCTGATGGTAGTAAATTAGCAGCAGTAGTAAATAATGGATACATCTACACCTCCACTGACTCTGGAGCTACTTGGGCGACAAGTACAGGTCCTGGTTCAAGAAGTTGGTTTTCCATCACCTCATCTTCTGATGGTAGTAAATTAGCAGCAGTAGTAAATAATGGATACATCTACACCTCCACCGACTCTGGAGCCACTTGGACAGAAAGGACATCTGCTGGTTTAAGATATTGGCAGACCATCACCTCCTCTTCTGATGGTAGTAAATTAGCAGCAGTACATAATGGTGGTTATATCTACACCTCCACTGACTCTGGAGCCACTTGGACAGCAAGGACAGGTGCTGGTTCGAGAGCTTGGAAGTATGTCACTTCATCTTCTGATGGTAGTAAATTAGCAGCATTAGCATATAATGGCTATATCTACACCTCTTCCGACTCAGGACTAACTTGGACAGAAAGGACGGGTGCTGGTTCAAGACAATGGGAGGGCATCACCTCATCTTTTGATGGTAGTAAATTAGCTGCAGTATATAATGGCTACATCTACACCTCCACCGACTCCGGCGTCACTTGGGCCACAAGCACAAGTGCTGGTTCAAGATATTGGCGCTCCATCACCTCCTCTTCTGATGGTAGTAAATTAGCGGCAGCGGTATATGGTGGCTACATCTACACCTCTACTGACTCTGGGGCTACTTGGACAGCAGAAACTGCTGCCGGATCAAGAAATTGGTTTTCTGTAAGCTCATCCATCGATGGTTCAAAATTAGCAGCAGCTGTTTCTGGTGGATATATTTATACTTCTTATGGAACTGAAGGAGTTCTTGCTTCTATAGTCAACGGAGTCTCTTCATCTATTACTCTTTCGAATTTAGCAGAAGCTATTGCGGGATTTATTTCAGCCTTTTCTCCTTCTGACATAAATTTAAAGAAAAATATTAAGTTGTTGAAGACGGCAGAAGAGTTTGCTTTAGAGACAATTGTTTTTGAAAATTCTACCACCTCCACCTCTACTCCTTATTCGGCCTTAGAAAGACTTTCTAAGTTGAGAGTAGTAGAATACAACTGGAATACGGAAAGTGATACAGACCCAAAGCACATAGGGTTTATCGCACAAAATGTAGAACAGATTTTTTCAGATTTGGTAGGTGTGACATCAGACGGAATGAAAGGAGTGAACTATGTTGGTTTCGTTCCGTATATCGTTGGCGGAATGCAAGAGCAAGCTTTGATATTAAATGGAGATAAGGAATTAATTAATCAAAATAACTTTGATAGTGTTTTAGCAGAGATTAGAAATGAAGAAGGTGGAGAAGTTGAAGAGACTTTTAGAACAAGAGTTCAAAACGGATTTTCAGTTTTATTTGATTTTGTAGCAGCTCGTATTACCGCAATCAGAGGATATTTTGAAGAGATTTTTGCGAAAAAAATAACAACAGAGACTTTAAAAGCTAAAGTTGTCTGTGTAGAAAAAGCTGACGGTACAGAATTTTGTGTGAACGGGGAAGAGGTGGAGAGGGTATTTGGAAAAGATGCGAATATTTATAGTGCTGAAAATATTACTATTTCTGATTTGCCTACAGCAAGTAGTACGGAGGTTATAGAAGAGGACATAGATTCTAGCACAACAACAGCTCCCATAGATGACGCCACATCTACTGTAGATTCTACAGCTTCTAGCACAGAAGATACGATAATTCCAGAACCTGTTGCTGAACCTATTCCAGAAGAATCTATTCCTGAAAGTACAGAAACAGCTCCCATAGATGACGCCACATCTACTGTAGATTCTACAGCTTCTAGCACAGAAGAAATTCTCCCATAATTTTTGTCTTTTAAAAAGGCTTAAAAAATGTTATTATTTAGCTAATAACTTATAGCTTATATGATTATCACTCATTTCAACAAACAACATTTTAAAGTACAATTTGGAGATTTAACTATTGCTTTCAACCCTGTTTCTAAAGATTCAAAATTTGCTACCAATAAATATGGGGCAGATATTGTTTTAACTACAGTCAATCATCCAGACTATAACGGTGGTGAAATGATGAGTTTTGGTGAAAAAACTCCGTTTATTGTTAATTCTCCTGGAGAATTTGAATCCAAAGAGGTTTTTGTAAAAGGTTTTGGTTCTTATGTTGAACTACCTCTAAATGAAAAAAGTAAAGAAAAGATAAGATTTCAAAATACTAGTTATGTTTTAGAGATAGATAATATGAGAATTTGTTTTTTAGGTTGTTTGAAAGAAGATCTTTCTCCAGAGCAAAGAGAAATTATTGATGAGGTGGATATTTTGTTCATACCAGTTTCTAGTGGAGATAGTATGCTTCGTGCTCATGAAGCAAATAAAATGGCAACCAAGCTTGAACCAAAATTGGTTATTCCCATGGATTACGACGAAGAATCTCTTAAGTTGTTTATGCGGGAAGCTGGGAAAGATATTAAAGCTGTCGAAAAAGTGGAAAAATTAACAATTAAAAGAAAAGATATTGAAAATAAACAAGGGGAAATAGTTTTATTTGAAATATAGTATAATTATTCCATGGCTGGTTTTATAAAAGATTATTTCAATAATTTAAGTCGCAGTGACGAAAAGACTAAACATCGTTCCGCTTTAACAATATCTATTGTTACTTCAGTAATTATTTTGTCTATTTTATTTGTAATTTTTAAAGACGTTTTATTTTTCAAAAATCAACCAGCAGAAAATGTTCGAGAAGCTCAAATTGTTGCTTCTGCCGAAAACAAAATAGCCTCACCCCTCACTTCTTTTACGAATTTTTTTAAGGAGACTAATAAACAGTTTTCTAATCTAAAATCTGTTTTTGGGGGACTTGCAGAATCTTTAAATGGGGTAGAAAAAAATAGTGTTTCCACTACAAGTTCGGAATCGAACATGCTTCTCGAAGCTAATATTTCAGAGTAGTTTTCAATTGAAATTAGCTATTGAAAATGTTATAATTTACTTATAAAATATAGCGTTTTTTATTTATCACTCTAATTTATTTAAATATTATGGCAAAGAAAAATACACAAAAAGATGAGTCAGAAAAGGAAGAAGAGAATTTGAAAGAGGATGGCCACGATAAAATTGTCCCGATAGAAATTTCTCAGGAAATGAAAAAAAGCTATATCAATTATGCGATGAGTGTTATCACTGATCGTGCTTTACCTGACGCAAGAGATGGGTTAAAACCTGTACATCGTAGAATACTTTACTCTATGCATCAAAATGGTTTAACTTCTTCTGCAAGATTTAGAAAATCTGCTACTGTAGTAGGGGATGTGCTTGGATCCTATCATCCTCATGGCGACAGCTCTGTTTATGACGCTATGGTAAATTTAGCCCAAGACTTTAAGACTCGTTACCCACTTATTTGGGGACAAGGTAACTTTGGATCTATTGATGGTGACGGAGCGGCAGCTTATCGTTATACTGAAGCTAAGATGGCGCGTATTTCTTCTGAAATGCTTCGCGATATTGAAAAAGATACTGTTGACATGAAGCCGAACTTTGACGGCACCAAAAAAGAGCCTACAGTTTTACCAACAGCAGTGCCAAATCTTCTTTTAAATGGCACCTTGGGTATTGCTGTAGGAATGGCCACAAATATTCCTCCACATAATCTTGGTGAACTTATCGACGCCTCAGTGCATTTGATAGACAATAAAGATGCCACTACTGAAGATCTTTGTGAATTTGTGCAGGGCCCAGATTTTCCAACGGGAGGAATAATTTACGGTAAAAGTGATATTGCTCACGCATACGCTACTGGTCGCGGAGGAATTTTGGCTAGAGGTGAAGCTGATATTGTTGAGCTTAAAAATGGAAGTTATCAAATTATCATAACCTCTATTCCTTATAGAGTGGTCAAAGCTACTTTAATAGAAAGAATTGCAGATCTGGTTCGTGAAAAAAAGATTGAAGGTATAAAAGGCCTTCGTGATGAGTCTACAAAAGATATTCGAATTGCTATAGATTTAAAAAGTGGAATAGAGCCACAAAAAGTTTTAAATTATTTATATAAACATACACAGCTTGAAGATACTTTTCATGTTAATCTGGTTTGTTTAGTAGATGGTGTACCTCAAACTTTAAATCTCAAATCTGCTTTAGAGGAGTTTATCAAACACAGACAAAGTGTGGTGAAGAGAAGGACTGAATTTGAACTCAAAAAAGCCACAGATAGAGAACATATTTTACTCGGGCTTAAAAAAGCTTTAGATCATATTGATGAAATTATTAAACTGATACGAAAGTCTAAAACTGTTGAAGAAGCAAAAGTTAGTCTTGTAAAACAATTTAAATTTTCCGAAATTCAAGCTCAAGCTATTCTCGATATGAAACTTCAAAGACTTGCTGGGCTCGAAAGAAAGAAAATTGAAGACGAACTTTTAGCTATTCAAAAACTTATTACAGAATTGAAAGCGATTTTAGCTAGCGAAAAAAAGATGATGAAAATCATTAAAGATGAATTGTTGGAAATTAGAAGTAAATACTCTGACGAAAGAAGAACTAAGGTGGTTAAACATAAAGCTAAAGATTTTAATCCAGAAGATTTAATCGCTGACAAAGAGGCCGTGCTAGTTTACACTGCTGGAGGATATGTGAAAAGAACGGATCCAGACGAATTTCGTACTCAAAAAAGAGGAGGGGTGGGTGTAGTAGATTTGAATACTAAAGAAGAAGATTTTATCACCATCTCTCTTACTACAAGCACACATTCTGATTTGTTATTCTTTACAGACAAAGGAAAAGTTTATCAAATTAAAATGTATGATTTACCAGAAGGAAAAAGAGCGACTCGTGGTAAAAGCATAATGAACTATTTACAAGTTGCTAGCGATGAAAAAGTTACAAGCATTTTACCAATGCCAAAAGATGTGAAAAATTCTAAAGTAGCTTTAGTGATGGTTACTAGAGATGGCACAGTCAAAAAATCTATTGCTGACGCTTTCAAAGATGTTCGTCGCTCAGGATTGATTGCTATCAAATTAAAAGATGATGATATTTTACTTTCTACTATGTTTGTCGAAAAAGAGGATGATGTAATTTTAACTTCTGTTAATGGCCAATCTATTCGTTTTGCTGAAAATGATGTGCGACCAATGGGTAGAACTGCTGCTGGAGTACGCGGAATGAAATTGAGTAAAGGAGATGAGATTGCTTCTTGTGATGTGATTAAAAAAGATTTGGCTAAAGAGTCAAAATTATTAGTTGCCACAGAAAATGGTTATGGAAAAATGACAAAATTGACTGAATATAAAACTCAAGGTCGAGGCGGATCAGGAATCAAGACCGTTAGCATCACTGAAAAGACTGGCAAACTAATGGTGGCTAAAGTGGTAGTAGACGAAGAAAGAGAACTCTTGGCAATTTCTAAAAATTCTCAAGTTATTAAAACCGAACTAAACACTATTCCTACTCTAGGTAGAGCAACGCAAGGAGTCCGAATAATGAAATTGCGTGATAAAGATAGTGTGGCAAGTATCGCAGTATTGTAGTTTGTAAAAATTATGAAATAAAAAGCTCTAAAAATAGAGCTTTTTATTGTGGTAAAATATAAATATATGTTTTTATCACCAGTACAAATTATAGAAAATTTAGATTTAAAAATAGGGGACACAGTAGCTGATTTTGGATGTGGTGCTGGAGCTTATGTTTTTGCTGCATCTAAAAAGGTGGGAGACAAAGGGAAAGTTTATGCTGTAGATTTGGATGAAAATATTTTAGATAAAATTAATCGCGAAACAGAAAAAGCCAACATTATTAACATAGACACAATACTTTCCAACGTCGAAGAAAAAGTTCAAATAAAAGACACTTCTTGTGATCTGATAATTTTGTCAAATGTTTTGTCTGAAGTTGATAATTTAGACAGAGTTTTGGAAGAAACAGAAAGAGTTTTAAAACCAGACGGGAAAATTTTGGTAGCAGATTGGAAAAAGACTGAACATAGCCTGTCTCTTTTAAGACCAAACCTTTTAGATGAAGAGAAAATTGTAGCGGTTTTAGCTAAACACAATTTTTCTGTAAAAAAACATTTACCAGCCGGAGAGTATCATTATGCTTTCTTAGCAGAAAGATAGATCTGCTAATTATGCTATAATTTTTATAGCATTATTAAATAATCTAAATTATGGACTTTAAAAGATTTTTAAATTTCAAAACAATTTTATTAGGAATAGGCATTTTTGCGGCTATTTTGGCTGTTTTAATTTTCTCAGGAAAAGTTCCTCTTTTTAACTCAGCTTCTAAACAAAAATTGACAGGCACAGTGAGAGTTTGGGGTACTATTCCAAGTATGAATATGACTTATTTTGTTGATGCTTTTGATAAAGAAGCTAAGACATATAATATGGAATACACAGAGATCCCGTATTCAGAAATTAATCAAAAATTGGTTATGGCTTTAGCTGATGGTTATGCGCCAGACTTAATTATAGCTCCTTCAGAAATAGCTTTTGCAAACTCGAATAGAATTTATCCGGTTTCTCCTTCTACTATACCTGAAGCAAGTTTTAGAAATATGTTCGCTGATATTTCTTCAAGTTTAATAGAGATGCCATCCGGATATTTAGCTCTACCCATTTCAGTAGATCCTTTAGTTCTCTATTACAATAGAGATGTTTTAGCTAGTGCGGGATTTCTAGAGCCTCCTAAAACTTGGGGGGATCTTTATCGATACGAAGACAAGATCACTAAAATTGATAATGGAAATATAACCATGTCCACAATTGCTTTCGGTACTTACGATAATATTCCTCATATCTCTAATATTCTTTTAGCTATGGTTTTGCAGCAAGGAGAAACTATTGTGTCTAAAGAGTATTCGGTTGACGCTTTAGGCAATTATTTTCCAAAATATTTTGTTAATGTAGATAATCTTAATTCAAACACAGGAGTTTCTCCTCTTAATTCTGCCCTTTCTTTTTCTAAAGATTTTGCTGACAGTCAAAAATCAACTTATAATTGGAGTGCTCGTTCTCGAGATGCACTTTCTCAATTTGTCTCTGGCAATTTAGCTTTTTATATTGGTTATGCTAGTGAGGCAAATTATATTAAGTCAGCTAATCAGAAACTTTATTTTGATTATACTTATCTCCCACAAGTTGAAGGATCACAAATTTCAGCCACTTTCGGGAATCTTTATACGATTTTTATGTTGAGAACGAGCTCTTCTCCTGATCTAGCCTATCCTGTGATGGTGGCTTTAGCGACTGGTCCTTTTAGTAAAAATTTAGTTCAAGTGACTGGGGGAATGCCTGCTTTAAAGACTGATATTGCAGAAAGTTTAGCTTCTGGAGATCAGGGGGCAGAAATTTTTGGAAACAGTGTTTTAATAAGTAAATCTTTTTACGATTTGCACAGAAACGATTTAGAAAATTTAATGAGAGAAGCCATTCGTCAAGTATATAATGGAGAAAAGAGCACAGTTGAAGCAAGTCAAAAATTTGCTGAAGATTTGCAAGCTGTTTACGATGGTCAAAAATAATTAAAAATTTATGAAACAAAAACTTTTTTTAAAAATTCTTCCTATAATTTTTATTCTCTTATTTTCTTTTGCTTTTTCTTCTGGAGATGCTTTTGCGCAAAATAGCAACCAGGTTTTTGGAGGACAGGCTGTGCAAAGTATTGAAGGGTTAAGTGATCCCCAAAAAGGTCTTATGCCTTGCGATCCATATTCAGAGAACAAATCTGAACAATGCTCTCCAAAAGATGCAGTGATATTAATAAAAAAGCTTGGACAAGTTTCTCTTTACGTTATAATTATATCTTTATTTTTGATGTTAGTGATAGGAGGTTTGGGATATGTTTATAAAGGTAAAAGCCCGCAATATTTAATCAAATGGAAAAAATATATTAAAAATTCAGCGGTCGCCTTATTACTCATAGTGATAGTAATTGGTCTCGTATTAGGAATATTAGCGGCTACAAATTTTGATTCCCAACTCCTAGACTTTTTGAGAAAAATTTTAGCTGAGACAGATTTTTCTATTTTCAATCATGCTTATGCACAAGAAATACCGACTCCTGCGACTGGAGAAGGCGGGGAGTATACGAACTTTTTCCCTGGAGAAACGGTAGGGTCTTTAATTTTGAAAATAATACAAGTTTTGATTAATTATATTGTGGCTCCAGCTCTAGTTTTGGCTACTATTTGGGCAGGATTTTTGTTTATAAAAGCGGAAGGTAATCCTCAAAAATTAACTGAGGCAAAAAAATTCGCCTTAAGAGTAGTTGTTGGTATAGTCGTAGCTGCGGCTGCTGCTACTATAGTGACTGTGATTTTAAATAGTTTAAACGAAGTCACCAGCAAAGTTAGTCCTCAAAATGAAACTGTCGAAGAAGAAGTTTTATAAGACAAAAAGTCGGGCTTTTTCCGTGATATAATTTATATATAAAACATAAAGATATGTCTAAGAAAAAACCCTCAAAATCAATTAAATTAGTTTTCTTGTCTATTGGCAACTTTTTTTTGTCTGCAAATGTTTCTTTTGCTCAAAACGCAAACAGAATTAAGACTCCTGATTTTTCAGAGGTTGGAGGAATGCTCGGCAATTTTAATCAAAATATTTTACAAAATATTATACCTATTTTGAGCGGTTTGGCCTTGATTTTGTTTTTGGCTGGGTTGGTCAAATTTGTTTTTGATAGAGCGAAAGGGAATCATGAAAATTTAACTAAAGATAAAAAAGGTATGCTTTGGGGGCTGATTGCTCTTTTTGTGTTAGTCTCTCTCTGGGGAATTATAAAATTGTTTCAAGGTATTCTCGGTGTGTCTGGGGACAATAATGTAAACTTGCCAAGGATTTGCGTCGGAGATAATTGTCAAACACAGTCTAACGCTCCTAGTGGTACCGGAAACCCTTCAGCAGCTGTGGGAGGAGGTTTTAACAATGCTGCAGACAAACTTCCAACCACAGAAATAGATGGAACGTACACTGAAAGCAGCGTTAAAGCTTGGCCAAAGCAATTTGGTAGCAATACCAATCCTCAAAAGTATGTAGCTGAATTACAATCATTTTTAAATAAAGAATTAGGCACAAATCTCACAGTCGACGGAAGATATGGTTCTAATACAGTTGAGGCCGTCAGATCTTTTCAGACAAAAAATAAACTTGTTGCAGACGGTATAGTCGGTCCTTCAACTAAAGCTGTAATTTTATATGAATATATAGGAGCTTCTCCAGCTTCAAATTTGATAGTCGTAGACACTTGGAATGATTTAGCTTTGGGCTCTCAAGGCCTTCAAGTTGAACAGTTGCAAGGAATTTTAAAAAATAATGGTTGTTATCAAATGGGAGCTAATGATAATGAAGATGGTATTTTTGGAGTCGCCACTAGACAAGCAGTTATTAATTTTCAAAATGTGAACTCTCTTAAACAAGATGCGATAGTCGGCCCTTCTACAAGAGCGGTGATTATGTCTCCAGAAACATTTGGATGTAATTAGATTTTTAGAATAAAATTATGAAAACAACAAAAATTAAACAAATAATTAAAATCACTTTTTTTATTTTTTTCTTTAGCGCAAATTTTTCATTTGCTCAAGACGCAACAGAAAATTTTAAACAAACAGCTGACAATTTAACAAATAATGTATTAACTTCCGTCGGAACTCTTTTAATGACGGCGGCATTTCTATTCTTTTTTTATGGGGTAGTAGTTTTTATTCTCGGTAGAGTTTCTGGTAAAGGAGAAATGGCGAAATTGGAACAGGGCAAACAATTTATGCTTTGGGGGTTGATTGCTCTTTTTGTTATGGTGTCAGTATGGGGGATAGTTCGTTTAGCCCAGGACATGTTAGGTGTTAAAGGTTCTGATATTCAAATTAAACCAGTTCAGTTTACTCCTATGGCTGGAGGTGGAAATAGGGGAGGAGATAATCTTGCAAACATTAATCCGGTTGGAGGCGGCACTCCAGCTCCAGCAGAAAATAAAAAGTTTACAAAATCCGAAGGAGCTTCTTGTATAGGGTTACCAGGAGCTGATAGTGAGTGTATTAAGGGTATGTTCTGTAGAAGGAGTGATAATACTACAGTAAAAGCAGGAGAGGCTGGAACGTGTCAAAAAGTAGATTTGAATTTAAAATTCAAGAAATTAATTGATTATGCGCAAACAAAAATTCTAAACAATTCACAGAAAAAGGTTGGTATTGAAAATGATGTTCTATATATAAGAGGACAGGTTATAGCAAAAATAGACTATGATGAATTATGGAGACTCTTTCAAGAAGTAGATCCAGAGTTTAGATCGTCTGTTGTGATGTCTGTTACTGTATATTAGTCCCACACTTAACCTGTATGGGACTGTTTTTCTTGTAAAATAAGGCTAAATTTTGTCTTTTTAAGACTTGACAAAAGCCTGTATTTGTGTATACTATATAAGATATCAATCGTTCTTTGTTAATTTCTTTTCTTTTGAAAAGCTTTTGACGTGGGACAAAAAATTAGCTAATTTTTAAAAAAGCCCCACTGAGTAAAGTAGGTGGGCACTTTTGCATGGATGAAAAAATTTTAAAAATTATTGCCCAGATTGGCTCGATGGCTCTCTGGGGTTGGATTGTGTTCTACTTTATGGGCGGAATGCAGATTATGCAACCTCTTCTCTATCAACAGAACTATCAAACAGGAGGGCTGAGTGGTATGACAAAGGTTTTGCCACTATTGTTCACATTTTTAGTGTGGTTTATACCAGTAATACTGGTAAGTACCCTCACTAAAAATAAGGGACCCAAAAAAGAGTAAGTCATGGAAAAAGCAGGAAAAGAAGGGGTGGAAATAATGAAAGCTAATGGGTTTGCGACCATATTTTTGGCTGTCATTCTAATCTCCTTGTATGGACTCGATTGGCTTTGGCCGATCACAGATTTTTTTTCGAAAATCTTTTCTCAACTCTTTAATGGAATATTTTCTATTGGCTGGAAGGGGTTCTTGTTTATAGTAGGTCTTTACTTGCTATTTAAACCAAAAAAAGAAAAGAAAAAGTAAAACACTATAGTCGTTAATTATACTTTTTATACATTTTATATATTGTCCGTGTCGTAATTTACACTGACGATATCATATTTTGATATAGGAAGTGTCGAATTAACGACTATTTTTATTTGTGAATAATCTGCTTGTGCTTTGTTTTTTAATGGTATAATTTGATTATAGGTTATTTAGTCAGATAATCTTTAATTATTTAAGTATATTATCTTAATCTTTATGAAAAAATATATAGTGATTTTTGCTGGAATCGTTTTAGGTCTTTCTTTAGGTGCAGCAGCGGCACAGGTAACAGGTGGTGTTGGTGCTTGTGTTAGATTTGATTCAAATAATATTTGTGTGCAATATCAAAACAGTCCAACACCTGGACAACCAGGATATGGTCAACCAAATTATCAACAAGGTAGTCCAGCTTATATTCAAGGACAAAATACAAGACAAATAGGTAGCCAACAAGCAGATCTTTCTTTTTTTGGTAATCTTATTGCTGGGACAGGAGGATTAGTGAGAATGCTTCCTCCGATCCTTGTGGGAGCAGCGGTAGTAGTTTTCTTTTTCTTCCTTATTAGATATCTTATTGCTGGTAAGGCTGATCCTGTTGAAAAGAAAAAACATATGAAAAATATGATGTATTCTTTAATCGCCATCTTTGTTATGGTAACGCTTTGGGGAATTATCGCTTTTGCTGGAGACCTTATTGGTATTAATCCAAATGTTCAAGTAACAGCTCCAACTTTACCTAGATAAATTAAATAAAGATTATCTTTCTAAGAAAAAACGCAATTTGGAATTGCGTTTTTTCATTTAAATTACTCATGATATACTTGTCTTATAAATAAAAATTTTATGGAAATAATTAATAAAACAGCTACCGCTATTTTATCCGATTTTGTGAATCCGGCTGTATATCTTCTTTCAGCTATAGCTTTCGTTTGGTTTTTATATGGAGTAGCTTTATTTCTTTGGGCAAGATACAAGTCTGATGAAAATGGTATAAAAAAAGGAAAACAACATATGCTTTGGGGTCTAATTGGAGTTATAATTGTTTTCTCTGCAGGAGCTATTTATGATTTTATAACAGGTTTCTTTGACTAAATTTATGAAAGAAAATAAACAAGATTTAATGCAAGAAATAACAGCTTTTCTAAAAAGTCGAGGTTTTGTTTTTCCTTCCAGTGAAATATACGGAGGTTTTAATGGGGTATATGATTATGGACATTATGGGTATTTGCTTTTGCAAAATATAAAAAACGCTTGGATGAAAAGCATGATACAGGAGAGGGGGGACGTATTGGCGCTCGATTCAGGTATTTTTATGCATCCTATGACTTGGAAAGCTTCTGGACATGTAGACACTTTCAACGATCCGCAAATAGATTGTAAAAATTGTAAATCTAGATTTCGAGCCGACCATATTTTAGAAGAGTTAGGAGTAAATGCCGATAAAGCTAGTCTGGAATTTATCAATCAAGAATTAGATAAGTTGAGAGAGGAGAAAAAGTTAATTTGTCCAATGTGTAAAAAAGCAGAGCTGACTTCTGCTAAAGTATTTTCTCTGATGGTAAAAAGCAATTTAGGTTCTCCAACAGACGCTCTTTCAGAAGAAAGTGTGGTCTATTTACGCCCTGAAACTTGTGGTGGTATTTATTTAAATTATAAAAACACTTTAGATTCACTTCATCCAAAAATGCCTTTCGGTATAGCTCAGATTGGAAAAGCTTTTCGAAATGAAATTGTAACCAAACAATTTGTTTTCAGAACTCGTGAATTTGAACAAATGGAAATGCAATACTTTTTTAATCCTAAAGATGAAGAAGGTGAGGCGACAGAAAAGTATTTTGATCATTGGAAAAAATATCGTTGGGATTTTTATTTGAAATATGGAATTAAAGCAGAAAGTCTTAATTTTTATAAACATGAAAAATTAGCTCACTACGCTAAAGATGCTTACGATATAGAATACAAATATAAAATGCTTGGAGATTCTTTTAAAGAGTTGGAAGGTATTCACGCTAGAGGAGATTGGGATTTGTCTCAGCATTCAAAATTTTCTGGTAAAGATTTAACTTATTTTGATGAAGAATCTCGAGAAAAATTTATTCCTCATATTATAGAAACTTCAGCTGGAGTGGCGAGAATGATGTTGGCTTTTATTGATAATGCTTATACCAAAGAAGAAGTTAAAGAAGGGGAGGAGAGAATAGTTTTGAAATTAGATAAAAGACTTTCTCCTGTAAAAATTGCAGTTTTTCCGCTTTTTAAAAAAGAAGAGCTTTTGAATCCTGCTAGAGAAATATGGAAAGATTTATCTAAAAAGTATTTCTCAGAATTTGATACTTCAGGATCAATCGGAAAAAGATATAGAAGACAAGATGAAATTGGAACTCCATATTGTATTACTTTTGATTATGAGAGTGTAAATGATAATTCTGTCACAGTGAGAGATAGAGACACTATGAATCAAGAAAGAGTAAAAATTTCAGAATTAAAAGATTATTTAGAAAAAAAGTTAGAATTCTAGTTTAAATTTTGTCTTTTATTTGCAAAAAACTTGAAAATATAGTATATTTTTGACATCATTTATTAAAATTTATGGCTCAAGACAAACTAATTAAGATAGTGAATAAAGAAACTGGTACAACCTATCACACCAGAAAAAATAAAAAGTTAGTCACAAGAAAAATTGAGTTGAAGAAATTCGACAAAAAACTCAGAAAACATGTGACTTTTAAAGAGGCTAAAAAATAAAAGTTAAAACTATGCTAACGCTTAAATTTACAAATCGAAACAAGGGAGAAGAAAAAGAGGGGATGCTTAAAGGTGTCTATTACGGCGCCAAAGAAAAAGCTCAAGCTATTTTTGTTGATGCTGTTGAATTTGAAAAAACTTATCGCGAGACTGGGAAATCTTCAGTGGTCAATTTAGAAGGGGAAGGCAAAAAATTGCAAGCTATAGTTCAAGAAGTAGCTTATGAACCAATTCAATATATTCCAAATCATGTAGATTTTTATATTGTAGAAAAAGGAGTAAAAATTAATGCTAATATTCCACTAGAATTCGTTGGGGTTTCTGAAGCGGTAAAAACTCTCGGAGGACAATTGGTCAAAGTTGTACATGAATTAGAAGTAGAAGCAGAAGCTATCGATCTTCCTCGCTCACTTGAAGTGGATATTTCTCTCCTTGAAAATCTTGATTCAGTAATACAGGCTGGGGATATCAAACTTCCAAAAGGTGTTAATCTTTATAAAACAGAATCAGATGAAATCGTAGCTTCTATCGCTTTAGCCGTAGAAGAAGATTTGTCAGCACCTGTTTCTGGAGATATTTCAGAAGTTGAGGTAGAAGAAAAAGGTAAAAAGGAAGAGAGTGAAGGAGGGTCCGTTTCTGAATAAATTTTTCAAATAAAAACGCTTTAAATTAAAGCGTTTTTATTTTTATTTAATAAATTGTTAAGGAGTTATTTTTAAACAAAAGTAGCATGTTATACTTGAAAAGTATGAATAAAGTTAAATTCTTTAAGAGTTCTTTGGTTTTTCTTTTTGCATTTTTATTGGTTTTTGGAATAGCTTTTAAAAGTCCAAATACTTCTTATGCGGAAACCAAAGAAGAAGAAAGAGCGCGTCTTCAGCTTGAACTTGCTGAACTAGAAAGGCAAATTGCTGAGCAGGAGAAAATCATTTCTACTACACAAGCCAAATCGGCCTCTCTTTCTAAAGACATATCTCTTCTTCAAGCTCAAATAAATAAAAAACAATTAGAGATTAAAAAAATAGATGGTAATATCTCTGTTCTTTCAGAGCAAATTTCTAATAAGAATGCAGAGCTAAATACTTTGAATAATAATCTAAATAAACAAAAATTAGCTTTATCAAATTCTCTCAGAAACATGAATTCTTTTGATGGGGTGAATAGTATGGTCAATCTTATTTTGGGGAGTCGAACCATATCTGATTTTTTTCAAGATGCAGATAAAATTATCACCTTACAAGATGCGGTAAATAAAAATCTAGAAGCTATTCGAAATACTACGAATCAAGTAAATCAAGTAAAGGCGAGTTTAGAAGATAATAAGGATACTCAGATAGCTCTCAAAAGTGAACAAAAAGCAGAGCAACAAAAAATTGATGCCAATAAAGCTCAAAAAAACACTCTTTTGAAAGAAACTAAAGGACAAGAAGCTCTCTATCAAAAACAGTTAGCTGAAAAAAGAGCCAAAGCTGCACAAATTCGAGCAGCACTCTTTGATTTTGCCGGTGGAGCAACTAAAGCCATTCCTTTTGGTGATGCTTTGGCTTTAGCTGAACAAGCTCAAGCTAAAACTGGTGTGCCACCAGCTTTTGTTTTGGCGATTCTTACCCAAGAGTCAGCTTTAGGTGCCAATGTGGGAAAATGTTATTTATCAGATTTGACTTCAGGAGCGGGATATAATATTAATACTCAGGCTAAATACACAAATGTCATGAAGGCCAGTAGGGATGTACAACCTTTTATAAAGATAACAGAAAGTTTAGGTTTAGATCCTTTAAAAACAGTAGTTTCTTGTCCAATACCTTCAGCTGGAGGATATGGTGGAGCTATGGGGCCGGCTCAGTTTATAGCTTCCACTTGGCAAGAAGTTGCTCCTCAAATAGGAGTTTCTAATCCTTGGAATGCAAAAGATGCTATTTTTGCATCTTCCAAATATCTGGCTAACATTGGAGCAACGAATACTTATGCTTCACAACTTAAAGCTGCTTGCAGGTATTATGGAACAGGAGGGGTCACTTGTTCTTATGGTCGTTCTGTGATGTCAAAAGTTGCCGGGATTCAGGAAGATATTGACTACTTGAAGCAATACGGAGAATAGTCTTTTCTTAAATCAGTCTTGATAATATTTACAAAATTTGATAAGATGTAAAGACTTTTAATATTTATTAGATTAAAACTTAAACAAAATATGGCAGATATAGAAAATATCAAAATAGAGGATTTGGCTAAGGCTGGAGTCGCTTATGGCTATAGAAAGACTAGACGTCATCCTTCAACTAAAGACTTTATTTACGCTACTCAAAATGGAGTAGACTTGATTGATTTAAATAAAACTAACGAACAACTCAAAGAAGCTGTAGAGTTTTTGAAATCAATTAAAGCTCAAAATAAGAAAATAATTTTCATTGGAGAAAAACCAGAAGTTGTTCAAATTGTTAAAGAGGTAGCTTTAGCTTTAGGCGAGCCATATATTGTAAACAGGTTTATCGGTGGTTCTATAACCAACTTTCCTCAAATTAAAAAGAGGGTTGAAAAACTTCAGTACATGTTAGACCAAAAAGAAAAAGGTGAGTGGTCTAAATTTACGAAAAAAGAACAACTTTTAATGCAAAGAGAATTAGAAAAATTGGATAAAAACTTTGGAGGATTGTCTGGGGTTGGGAATTTGCCTGGAGCTATAGTTGTAGTGGATTCCAAATACGAAGAAATTCCAGTACGCGAGGCTGCTATTGCTCACATTCCTGTAGTTTCTTTATCTAATACTGATTGTGATATTTCTACAATAGAATATCCTATTGTTTGTAACGACTCTTCTCGTTCATCTGTCGAGACAATTTTAAATATTATCAAAAACAGCCTTAATTAAAACATTCAAGTAAATATGAGTACAGAAATAATAAAAGAATTAAGAGAGCAAACTGGCCTTTCTTTGGGTGAAATTAAAAAAGCCTTAGACGAAGCGGGAGGAGACAAGAATAAAGCTTTAGAAGTATTATCTAAAAAAGCTAAAATTGTAGCGGAAAAAAAAGGTGAAAGAACTTTGGGTGCGGGAATTATTGGCTCCTATGTATATGGGGGAGGTACTGCTGTAGCTATGGTGGAGCTTTTTTGTGAGACAGACTTTGTGGCTAAGAACGAAGAGTTTAAGACTCTTGCTAACGATATAGCTTTTCAAATCGTAGCCATGAGTCCAACTTCCTTAAACAATGAAGATGGTTTAGGTGAGGAGACAGCCCTTCTCAAGCAGGCGTTTATCAAAGATCCTTCTCAAACTATTGAACAAAAGATAGAAGCAGCTATTCAGAAGTTCGGAGAAAATACCAAAGTGGGAAAATTTGTTAGATATTCAATCTAGCTTTCCAGACTCTTATTGAGTCTAAAAATTATGTTATTTTTTATTTATATTTCACTTGCGATAATTTTCTTTTTAGTGGCGTTAGTATTGGTACACGGTAGAATGTTGTATTTAAATACTCACCCAGAAAAATATGACAGTGCTTATAATGGACATGAAAGATTTCTTGAGTTTTTTAGACGTTTTATAAGGTTTTATATTAGAAAACTCTTTAATCTTTTAAAGATTTTTTATCAAAATGTTTTACATATTTGGGTAAAGTTTGTAGCTAAAATCAACGCTTTTTCTGAAAAAATGTACATGAAAAGCAGAAATAAATTTGTGGATGAAATAGTTAAAGACAAAAAGTCTGTTCCTCATTTTTGGGCTCATTTAAAAAAATATAAAAGAGAAATTGATGAAGAGGAGGAGTTGCAAGAAAGTGTAATAGAAAATTAAAACAGTTTTGTGAAATAAAGAATTTGTGCTAAAATTATCTTACTTTTAAGTTTTTTAAAAATAAAAAATAAGCCACTTTAGCTCAGTTGGTAGAGCAACGGTTTTGTAAACCGTAGGTCGTCAGTTCGAATCTGACAAGTGGCTCCAGACAAAAATCTAACACACAATAAGCTTTGTTATTTTCTATCACGTCAGTTTTTCTGTTAATTATTTTCTAGAAGTACTTGAAGTGGTAGAAGTCGTGGTGCTTGTACTGGAAGCAGCTTTAGCTTCTTTTCTGATTCGAGCATACTCTTCTAATTCTGGTAAGATTTCTTTAATGTTATTTTCATCTAAAAATCCAGTATAAAGCTTGTCATTCATATAAAGAGCTGGAAGTTTAGTGTCTTCGACCTTAAAGGTCCTGAGTAGTGTTTTTAGAGCCGACAAGTCTAAATTGTAATCAAAAGAATAAACCCTAAGCTCCGGATATTCCGCTCGAAGCTTGTTTAAAACAGCTGCTTCTTTTACACAGTTGGAACAATTTTCTGAGGTGGTGTAGAAATAAAAGATAGGTGTTACTGGCATATTACATCGGTCTTTGATCTTTTGCATTAAAAGATAATCTTTAATTTGAAGCAAAGAGTAATATTTTTTCAAGTCCTTAACTTCTTCTGTTTTACTCATATTCTCTTCACTGTAGGCAATTTTTTCTGCTAGACTATTTAATTCTCCAGAAAGTGAAGAGGCTGAAACATCTTTACAGGTAAACTCTTGAAGCAGCTGGAATTGAGTTTCTGAAGACATTATATCTATAGAGATTTTATCTTGAATGTTTCTAATGTCTCTTATTTTTTTAGTATTCATAAAAGAAGACAGCCAGGCCGAAGATAAGAATAAGGTTAAAGTTATAAGAAACACTAATATATATCTAATCCAATCTTTTTTTTCCATAATTTAAATTTTAATTTTTTAATTAATGAGATTATAACAAAAAGAGGTCTTATCTGCTATCGATCTCTTTTGTCCAACTAGCTTCATAATTTCTAAGAGCATTAAACATCGCTTTGATTACCCAGAAAGGTGCCAGTAAGGTGTAAGTCAAGAAAAACCATAGTATATTTAAATTGATCTTTGTTTTTCCGTAAAGCATCTTTTGACTCATATATAAAGAAAAGAAAACCAATAACCATAGAAATATAGAAATAAACATTAAAGCTGAAGTGTTAAAGAAGAAAGGGTCTAATTCAAGTTTTGGTCTATAAGTTTCCCAATTTATACCAATAGCAGATATAGTCAGAGATTGAGTCTTTATAAATTCATAAACACTTCTTAAAATAGAGATTACTAAAAATAAAACAGAAGATAAAAGGATAAAACTTATGGGCAAATTTATAAACGCAATATTTCCATATTTTTTTCTAAAGAATAAACCTTTATAATCTAGAGCGTTTTGTATAAATCCATAAATCCATCTTTTTCTTTGTTTGTATAGAGATTTTACAGTTTTAGGAGTATTTGTATAAACATAAGAATCTGGCGCATTTTCTATTTTCATATGATGTTTTTGCATACGAAGAGCTATTTCAATATCTTCTGTGGTATGGGCGTGTTTATATTTTCCTATTTTATCAAAGACTTCTATTCTAAAAATTGAAAATGGGCCAGGTGTTACGTGAATAGCGTTTACTAGGCTCATCATTTTCTTTACATAAATTTGCATTTCGTATTCTGTTTTCTGAGCCTTTTGTAATAAGTTTTCTTCTTTGCTGGAAACTATAGTTGGAGCTACTGCCATTATCCTTGGATCTTCAAGGAAGTAAGTCATTATTCTATTTAAGGCTTCTGGATGTACAGTTGAATCAGAGTCTAAACATCCCAAAAAAGGAGTTTGAGTATTTTCTAGAGCTAGATTTTGTGCACTAAATTTTCCTCCGTTTGGTTTATTGAAAATTTTTATTTGAGGATGATCCTTGTATCTTTGCATAACCTCCCAAGTATTATCTTTACTTCCATCATTGACTAAAATCAAAAACAGTTTATCTTTTGGGTAATTTAATTTTAAAAGAGATTCGGTCGTAATAGCCACACTCTCTCCTTCGTTATAAGCGGGTACTACTATAGTAACCGCTGGGTAGTCCTCATTTTTTTCAAATAGTCTCAAAGGCTCTCTGTGTATAGTGATTTTCTTGCGATTTTCTAAAAATACAATCAAGAAATATATTTGTACATAAAGAGAAAAAAAGGAAACAATATAAACCACTATTTCTAAAAAAGCTTGCATAATACTATTGGATTTTTACCATTTTAACACATTTTTAATTTATAAAAAACCTTGGTATATGATATACTTTTTTTATAAAAAATATGGAAAATACAGCACACGCACATCCTGTTACAATCTTGTCAGACAAGATTTCTAAAATTTTTACTAAAATTGGTTTTGATATCGCCAGCGGTCCCGAACTTGAAAGAGAGTGGTACAATTTTGACGCTTTAAATGTTCCCAAAGATCATCCTTCTCGTGATATGCAGGACACTTTTTTCTTAAAATTAAAAGAAGATGAAAGACTTGGAAAAGCTGTTTTGCGCACCCATACTTCTAGTGTGCAAACTCGCTATATGCAGAATTTTGTAGAAAAATATTTAAAAGGTGAAAAGAATTTTCCTATAGCTATAGTTTGTCCAGGTAAAGTTTATCGTAATGAGGCGACAGACGCGACTCATGAAGCGCAATTTCATCAGGTGGAAGGTCTTTTAGTTGGGGAAGGTATTTCTTTGGCACACTTAAAAGGGGTCTTAGAAAAATTCTTTTCTGAATTATTTGAAAAAGATATTGATGTAGTTTTCAGATCTTCTTTCTTTCCTTTTGTAGAACCTGGGTTGGAAGTTGCTATGAAATGCTTCAAGTGTGAAGGCAAAGGTTGTTCACTTTGCAAAAATACGGGATATATTGAGATTATGGGAGCAGGGCAAGTACATCCTAAAGTTCTCGAAAATTGTGGTATTGATTCAAGAAAATATTCTGGTTTTGCTTTTGGGGGAGGTATAGATAGAATCGCGATGTTGAAATATGAGTTAGACGATATTCGTTTTCTTTATAATGGAGATTTGAGGGTGGTTATTCAATTCTAAAAAGTATGAAATTTTTACACAGTTGGTTACAAGAATATATTGAAGAAAAAATTCCTGCAGGGGAAGAATTTGTAAAAGGTATTTCAGAAAATGCTTTTGAAGTGGAAGAATATTTTGAAATTGAAAATAAAATAAACAAAGAAAAAGATTTTGTTTACGATTTAAACGTCCTTCCAAACAGAAATCATGATGCCATATCACATTATTATATGGCTAAAGAAGTAGCTGTAATTTTTAATTTAAAATTAAAAGAATTAAATTTAGAAAAAGATTTTATTATAAAAAAAACAACTGACGATATTATCAAAATTTCAGACGGTCAGGCTTGTACACGTTTTATGGGGTGTCAAGTCAAAAATCTTAAAGTTAAAGAGTCTCCAGATTTTATCAAATACAGACTGGAAGCAATTGGTCAAAAAAGTATTAATAATATTGTAGATATTACCAATTATGTACAATTTGCTTTTAATAAACCAATGCATGCTTATGACGCAGATTTGGTTTCTGGATTTTTGGAGGCTAGATTTGCAAAAGAGAATGAGTTTATGACAACTTTAGATAATAAAGAGCTAGTTCTGAATACTTCAACTTTAGTTATCGCTGACGAGAAAAATGTTTTAGCTTTAGCGGGAATTAAGGGAGGAAAATATTCTGGAATCAGCGAAGACACTTATAGAGTGATAATCGAAAGCGCTAATTTTGATCCGGTCCTTATTCGAAAAACTTCTCAAAGATATAATTTAAAAACTGATGCTAGTAAAAGATTTGAAAATGAAATATCTGATACTTTAGTAGAGATTGGTATGTTTGAAACTTTACGACTCTTAAAAGAGTATGCTAGTGACGGAAATATCGAAATAGGAGAAATTGTCGATAATTTTCCAAAAGAAAAACTTAGTAAATGGGTATATAAAATCTCTGTCTCTTTAAATGAAATCAATAAAGTTTTAGGAACTAGTTTAGATGTGTCAGAAGTAGAGGACGTTTTTAAACGTTTTGGATTTGAATATAAATATCTTTCGGCTAGGGAAAATTTAGAAGATTTGATAAAGAAGGTTTTAGGCAAAAAATATAAAAATCCTAGCTCTATGCGAGAAGATGCGCCGGAAGCTTTTTCTTGTTCTTCTTTGGTTTCGTATTTATATGAAGGAATTTATATGCCTTCTCTTTCTGTAGACAAATATTTATTTACTAAAGAATTGGGAAAAAAAATAAAATTTGAGTCAGATTTAAAATTTGGAGATTTACTTTTTAGAAATTCAGAAAAGGGTAAAATTTATTACACTGGTGTTCAGTATAAAAAAGGAGAAGAGGTAAAAGAGGGCATAGATCATGTCGGTATGTATGTGGGAGACAATAAAATTTTACACTCTTCTAAAAATCTGAAAGAAGGTACAGAGATAGAAGCTTTAGAAAAATTTATGATAGGAGGAAAGTTTGTGGGATACGGAAGAGTTTTAGAAGATTTGGAAGAGAAAAGATTTGTGATTTCTGTCCCAAATGAAAGGCTTGATTTGAGAATCAAAGAAGATATTATAGAAGAAGTAGCTAGAGCTTATGGTTTGAATAATATTCAAGGAATTGTACCAAATTTAAATAGGGCAGGTATTCAAGATAAAAGAAATTATTATGAAAATCTAGTTAAAAATATTTTATTTAGAAATGGTTTTAGTGAAGTTGTGACTTACTCTTTGAGGAACAAAGGCGAGATAGAGATTTTAAAATCAGTAGCTCAAGATAAAAACTATTTAAGAAATAATTTGAGAGAGGGAGTACAAGAATCTGTTCAGAAAAATATTTTTAATTTGCCCTTATTGAATATGGGCGAGATAAGAATTTTTGAATTTGGAAATTGTTTTTCTCTAAATAATGAAGGAAAAGAAAAAGAATGGAGTAGTCTTTGTTTAGCTGTCGACGATGGGAAAAAAAATAAAAGTTACAGTGAATTTCGAAATAAAATTTTAGAAGAAATCAAGAATGAGTTAAATGTTTCAGAAATTAAATTTGAAGAATTTAAAAATGAAAGACAAAAAGAAAATTGTTTAGAAATTAATTTTAGTGAACTGATTCAAGGTTTAGAGTGTCCAACAAAATACCAAGAGATTAACGAGAAAGTGGTAGATCGTGAAGTAAAATACAAACCTTTTGCTCCTACTCCATTTATTGTAAGAGATATAGCTTGCTGGGCATCTGAAGCTACCGAAGAAAATGACATAGAAAGGATTATACAAGGAAATATTTCTCCGCTTTGTATTTCTGTAAATCTTTTTGACAAGTTTGAAAAAGAAATTGATGGAGTTAAAAAGAAATCTTTTGCTTACAGACTGATTTATCAAGACAAAGATAGGACTTTGACTGATGAAGAAGTAAATCTGGAAGCGGATAAGGTTTATAATGCTTTAAAATCAGAAGGTTTTGAGATAAGGTAAGTTAGTATAAAAATAAGGCTTTTGGTATAATATTAATATTATAAATTTAATAATATTAAATATTTATGACAGAACAAGTTAAAAAACAAAGTTTAAGTCCGAAGTTTTTCTTTTTATCTCTCGGAGTTTTAGTTTCTCTTATCGTGAGTGTAGTGTCAGCTATATCTCTCTTTTTTGAAACTCTAAAAAAAGTAATGCCAGATGTTTTAAATGCTAACTATTATTATGGTTATGATTCTTATAGCTATGAAAGTATGAGAACTATGTTGGCCACACTTATTATCGCTTTTCCTTTATATTTGATCTTATCTTATTTTTGGAATAAAACAGTTAAAAAGGGAGTTGAAGGGTGGAATTCGGTAATTTTTAAATGGTTAATTTATTTAATTCTCTTTTTAGCTATTGTGGTTTTTGCTGTAGATTTAATTATTTTAGTAAATAATTTTGTCTCCGGTGAACTTACTATGAGATTTGTTTGGCAAGTTCTTGCTACAGCAGTTATTGCCGGATTAGCTTGGGGACATTATTTTTCTATTTTAAAAGATTTTAAAAAAGAAATAAATAAAAAACTTCTTTCTAAATTCTTTTTAGGCATAGCTATGCTTTTATTTTTAGCTTCAGTTCTTTTTAGTTTCAAGGTTATGGGAAGTCCTGCAACACAGAGAGCTTTTCGTTTAGACTCTAGAAGAGTAAACGATTTACAAAGTATTCAGTGGCAAGTCATAAATTATTATCAACAAAAAGAATTAATGCCTGAAAAACTTGAAGATCTAAGAGATCCTTTAAGTTACTCGACTCTTCCAGTTGATCCAGAATTTGAAAAAGGAAAAGTTTATGAATACAATTTGAAAGAAGGTTTAACTTTTGAACTTTGTGCAGACTTTTCAGCTAATATGCCTAAAGGCTGGGTAGAAGATGGGGGAGGACGAGTAATCCCTATGTTTGCTGACAAGATGACTACTTCCGTTGCGTATTCAGGAGGAGGTGTAAATGATTCTTGGAATCATGAAACAGGAAGAACTTGTTTTGAAAGAACTATAGACCCAGAAATCTATAAACCTTATTCCAAATAAAAACAATAAAATTCAAATCAAGTAAAAACCACCTAAAAGGTGGTTTTTACTTGATTTTATTCACTTTTTGCTTGCGTTTTGGCTTTTATTTTTAGATTAAAAATGCTATAATATAAGTATGGATGTGCTTTATTAAAGCATCTTTCTATTTTTATGGCAAAAGATAACGAGGCAAAGAAAAAATCAAATTATAGGGCTGATCAGATTCAGGTTTTAGAAGGGCTTGAACCGGTTCGTCGCCGTCCAGGAATGTATATTGGTTCTACGGGTCCAGATGGACTTCATCATTTAGTTTGGGAAATCTTTGACAACTCCAGAGACGAGGCCATGAATGGTTTTGCTGAAAAAATTGAAGTTGCTATTTTACCAAATAATATCATTCGTATAGTTGATGATGGGCGTGGTATTCCGACAGACATTCATCCCAAAACAAAAGTCTCTGCTTTGGAAACAATTATGTCTACTTTGCATGCTGGAGGAAAATTTAATAGTAGTGGATATGCTGTTTCTGGAGGTTTGCATGGAGTAGGATCTTCGGTTGTAAATGCTCTTTCGGTATATATGAGAGTGGAGGTGCATAGAGAAGGAAAAATTTTCGTACAAGAATACTCAAAAGGGATACCTAAGTTTAAAGTCAAAGAAATAGGCAAAACAAAATTCAACGGTACTATTGTAACTTTTAAACCAGATATAGAGATTTTTAAAGAAGGAGTAGAGTTTGAGTGGGGGAGAATAGTTTCTCATCTTCGCCAGCAAGCTTATTTGGTTAAAGGTTTAGAAATAGATATTTTAGACCTGAGAAAAAGATATGAAGAATTTACTGAGGAGAAGAAAAGTTTTGATTTTGCTAAAAATTTTGAAGCCAGAACATATATTAAAGATTTAGATGTAAAAGATTTTTCTGGATATAAAAGTTTCTCATTCTTTTTTGAAGGAGGACTTCGTAGTCTTGTTTCTCATTACAACTTAAGTTTCAAACCTTTACACAAAAATATTTTTTATGTAGATAAAAACTTGGAAGATCAAAATGAGCATGTTGGAGTAGAAATTGCTTTACAATATGTAGACGATCTTTCTTCTAGAATTGTGGCTTTTGCCAATAACATTCCAAACGCGGAAGGAGGAACACATATTTCTGGATTCAAAACTTCTCTCACTAGAGCTATTAATTCTTATGCCAGGAAAAATAATTTAATAAAAGAAAAAGATGAAAATCTTACTGGAGAAGACGTGCTTGAAGGTTTGACGGTCGTTGTTTCAGTTAAATTAAAAGAAATTCAATTTGAAGGACAGACTAAAGCTAAACTTGGTAGTATGGAAGCCCAGACTGCTGTTTCTGCTGTTTTTACAGAATCTTTTAATTATTTCTTAGAAGAACACCCAGAAGATGCGAGAGAAATTATTAATAAGGGTGTCTTGGCTTTGCGAGCCAGAAAAGCTGCTAAAGCTGCCAAAGATTCTGTTTTAAGAAAAAACGCTTTAGAAGGCATGACTTTGCCTGGAAAATTAGCTGACTGTCAAAGTAGTAAAGCTGAAGATTCAGAGTTGTTTATAGTAGAGGGAGATTCTGCTGGAGGTTCAGCTAAGATGGGGCGTGACAGAAGAACTCAAGCTATATTACCTCTTCGTGGAAAAATTTTAAATGTAGAAAGAGCGAGATTAGACAGAATGCTTTCTTCTGACGCCATTAAAAGTCTGGTTTTAGCTATGGGAGCAGCTATTGGCGACACTTTTGATATTAATAAAATGCGTTATCACAAAATTATTATCGCGACAGATGCCGATGTGGACGGCGCACATATTGATACTTTACTTCTCACTTTCTTTTTTAGATATTATAAAGAGGCGATAGATGCTGGATTTGTTTATATTGCTCAACCTCCACTTTATAAAATAACTGAAGGTAAAAAAGTTAACTATGCTTATTCAGACGAAGAAAAATATGCCATAGTTGGAGATTTGGATGTGGCGGACAGTAATGAAACAGGCGATGAGGAGGCAGGAGATAATGAAGAATTGTCTGGAGATTTGAAGGAAGCAGGATTTGTGGATACGAATGATAGAAAAGAAAAAAGCTCTAAAAAAGAAAAACCTGAAGAAAATAAAAAAGCTTCCAAAATTAGAATTCAAAGATATAAAGGTCTTGGAGAAATGAACGCTGAAGAATTGTGGGAAACTACCATGGATCCTAAAAATAGAATTCTCAAACAGGTTACTGTTAAGGACGCTGAAGAAGCAGATAGAGTTTTTGAAATGCTTATGGGTTCAGAAGTTGGGCCTAGAAAATCTTTTATTCAAACCTACGCCAAAGAGGCTGATATTGACGCTTAAGCAATACTTAACAAATAATTTTGTTTTATTTTAGCCACTGATATAATAGAGGTGTGAGTTTTCTTATTAATTTTATATTAAAATATGAAAAATAAAATTTTATTTACTTTTGTTTTATTAATTTCATTTGGGACTATTGTTTCTGCTCAGACTTCTACCTCGACCTCTACTACTGTAAAATTGAAAGGATTGAATAACGCTGTCTTACGTGCAAATGAAAATTCTAATGTGGCCTGTGTCAGATTTGTTAAACATTTGAAATATGGTGATGGTCTGAGAACAGGAAAGCAAAGTGAAGTTAAAGACCTTCAAGAAGCGCTTCGCGAAAAAGGGTATTTTAATTATCCAGAATCTACTGGTTATTTTGGTACAGTTACTAAAGACGCTGTAAAAAAATATCAAAAAAATAATGGCATTATTAGTACGGGCAACGTTTTTAATTTGACGATTGGTCAATTGCAAAAAGATTTTTGTCAAAAAAATAATAACAATAATAAAAACGACAAGTATGATTTGATAAATAATCCTGTCACCTCAGATTGTAAGGCTTGGTTTGATGGATGTAACAATTGTTTTAGATCTGAAACTGGAGGTGCTGCTGGATGTACTTTAATGTATTGTCCTAATAATAATTTACAAAAACCATATTGTAAAGAATATTTTGCAACAACTTCTAGTTCTACTTTGATTAAAGATTGTCCTTCAGAAAAAATTATCAATTTAATGCCTATTGTCTGTGTAACAACTCCATGTCTTCCGATAGACAACTCTTACTATATTTATAACGGAACAAGAAAAGAAATTTCAGATTTTGATTCTAGCTATGTGCAATATCATTGTAAGGTGCCAGAAACAAAAGTCTATTAAAAATAAATTTTAAAACAAATTTCCAAAAATAAAAACTCGCATTTAATTGCGAGTTTTTATTTTTAAAGTCTTGCCAGATTTTCTTTTTCTAATTTTTCTAAAAGCTCTTCTAAGCTTAAATTAAATTTTTCTCCCTCACGATTTTCTAAAGTGATTTTTTGTTCAGTTATTTCTTTATTCCCAACAACTATCCAATAAGGGATTTTCATATCTTTTGCGTAACGAACTTTTTTACCAAGACCATCTTTTTCATCTTTTAGCTCTACCCTTATATTCTTCTCTTTTAATTTTTTAGAAATATTTTTTGCAAAGCCTAAATGATTTTCATTATTGATTGGAATAATGACGACTTGAGTTGGACTCATCCAAAGAGGGAAGTTCCCGGCCACGTGTTCTATATACACAGAAAGAAATCTTTCTAAACTTCCCGCGATAGCACAATGAATCATGACTGGCATCTCTCTTGAGCCAGTTTCCGAAACATATTCCAGACCAAAATTTGTTGGTTGAATAAAATCTACTTGTATTGTGGCTACCTGATGTTCTCTACCGATTGCGTCTTTGGCCATAAAGTCTATTTTAGGTCCATAAAAAGCAGCTTCACCTACACCATCAATAAATTCATCTCCAACTTTTTTTTGAATAATATTTTTAATTGCTGTCTCAGCTTTGTTCCAACTTTCAATATTTCCTTTAAATTTTGGATCTTCATTTCTTCTGCTAAATCTCACCTTCAAATCTTCAAATTTAAAAACTTTATAAAAATCCACTATCATTTCCCAGATTCCCTCCACCTCATCTTCAATTTGATTTTCTCTACAGAAAACATGGGCATCGTCTTGAGTAATCGAAAGCACACGAGAAAGACCGTTCAATTCTCCAGTTTGTTCATCACGATAAACCATGGTGGTTTCAGAATATCTAATAGGGAGTTCTTTGTAACTACGAAGTTGTGAAGCGTAAATTTGAGCATGATGAGGGCAGTTCATTGGTTTTATGCAAAGTGTGTGTCCATCTCTGGTTTCTATTTTAAATAAATCTTCCTGATATTTTTCCCAGTGGCCAGATTTTTCATAAAGATCTTTTTTGGTTAAATGAGGAATTGTCACTTCTCCATAACCGTATTTACTACGAAGTTCTTGTACAAATTTATCAACATTGTTTCTTAAAATAGTCCCTTTAGGAGTCCAAAGAGGAAGCCCAGGACCAACTAGTTCTGAAAATAAAAATAATTCTAAGTCTCGTCCCAGAATTCTGTGATCTCTTTTTTTTGCTTCTTCTATTTTCTTTTCATAATCTTCTAGTTCATTTTTATCATGAAAGGCTAAACCATAAACTCTGGTAAGCATTTTATTTTTTTCATTGCCTCTCCAATAAGCTCCTGCAGTGTGAGTAATTTTAAAACTGTCTAAATCTATCTGAGCTATATTTTCCGCGTGTCCTCCACGACAGAGATCTGTAAATTTTGTTCCGTCGGCAAAATCGAGAGTATAAAGGGTAATTTTCTCATCGCGTTCAGTAATTTCATTTATAAGTTCAGTTTTGTATTCATTATTTTTGAAAATTTCTAAAGCTTCATCTTTCTTAACTTCAACATGAGAAAAAGTTCCCCCAACTTTAATTTTTTCTTTCATTTCTTTAGTGATATTAGCAAAGTCTTCTTCTGTTGTTGGTTTTTCTTTAGTAAAATCCACATCATAATAAAAACCAGTTTCAATAGCTGGCCCGAGAGTAATTTTTGCTCCAGGATATTTTTCTTCCAAAACGCTTGCTAAGACATGTGATAGAGAGTGTCTTTTATGCTCTAAATTTTCATCTTTCATATTTTTCTTTGTGTTTGTTAGATTATAACAAAAAAAAGAATTAAAAAGAAAAGATTTTCAATATAGGATTTTGGGTCTAAAAATGTTATTATATTTTTATAATTTAAAAACATATATGGAATCAATTTTAATCATTTTAATAATTTTGGGAGTTTTGTTTTTGGTGGCCATTGTTGCCTATAATGGCCTTATTTCTAAAAGAAATAGAGTTAAAAATGCTTGGGCAGACATCGATGTTCAACTTAAAAGAAGATATGATCTTATTCCAAACTTAGTAAGTACAGTCAAAGGAGCGGCTAATTTTGAGAGCTCTACTTTAGAAAAAGTGATTCAAGCTAGAAATTCTGCTATCTCTGCTCACGATTCTGGAGATAAGGACAAAATTGCTGAATCTGAAACACAATTGACTGGAGCTTTGAAACAGGTTTTTGCTTTGGCAGAAAATTATCCCGATTTAAAAGCTACTACCAATTTTGGATCACTTCAAAGCGAACTTACTGATACAGAAGATAAAATTCAAGCGGCTAGAAGATTCTATAACGCCACAGTCACTGATTTCAATACAGCTATTCAAATGTTTCCCACAAACATTTTGGCAGGACTTTTTGGCTTTAAAGAAGAAGAAATGTTTAAACTTTCTTCCGAGGAAGCTGCCGCAAAAAATCCGGTAGAAGTAAGGTTTTAGAGCCCATGGAAAAACCACTCCCTCAAGATAAGTTAGATAAGTTTGATAAACTTGTGAAAGAGATTCCAAGCGAATTAAACATTGTCGATGTAGATAAAAAAAAATTCTCTCTTACTGAAAATAAATATTTCAATTTGATTGAAAATATCAAAGATAAAGAAAACAAAGAAGAAATAATAGATTATTTTACGGACAAACTAGCCTTAATAATTGAAAAGAGAAAAGAGTTTGAGTGGAAAATACCTAAAGATCTATCTCCTGAAGAAGTAGAAAGAGTAAAAATAGAAATTAAAGAACTGGCTGAGGCAAGAAAGTTTCAGGAAAATTTTCTTGGTAAGGGGAATGTTGGCTGTGTCTATCAGACAAATTATAATAGTAAAATTTGTTTAAAATATTTTTTAACTGAAGAAAATAGGTTTGTAAAAAATACCTTGAAACAAGAATATGAAATGCACAGAAGAGTTTATCAGGAAATCGATAGCCAAGATATGACTTTAAAAGTTCCAGTCCCAACCCATCTTATATCTAATCTGTCAAAAGTTAAATCTTTTTTTGCAATGGAAACGGTTCAAGGGTATAGCTTTAAAGATATATTAAATAATACAGACAAATTGTTGGAAATGTTTGATAATGATAAGGCTAAATTGAGTCAGCTTTTAGATAAAATTTCTGACCCAGATTATATTAAGGCCTTACAAGAAGACATGAAAAGAATTCATAAAGACACTGGCATTATTCATGGAGATATACACCTGGGGAACATTATGATTTCTAAAGATTTGGAAACTTATTTAATAGATTTTGGAAATTCTATAGATACCAATTTAGTAAAAGTCTTGGAATCAGATTATGAAAAGGTGGAAAATGTTAAAGACCAAGATTTGTTAGCTATAGAAAATAGTTTAAAACTTCTTAAAAAAGCCATTGAATCCATTATTGACAAAGAGGTAAAAATCTGATATACTTTACTAAGTTTATTTAAAAACAAAAAGATGAAATTAAACAATCTGATTCTTAAAAAAGCCATTAAAACTCTGGAAAAAAAGGAGTTTAGCTTTAAAGTGAACACTTTAGAGTTTTTCGTTGAAAAGAAAGAGGAACATCTTCCTCAGCTGGGTGAAATGCCAACATTTTTCACCCACCATGGTGAAAGGTATGTGCTTTTTCAAAAACCAGATAAAAAATAGTTAAACTGGAGTCTTAAGACTCCAGTTTTTTTCTTTTATTAAAAATGTTATAATACATCCCTAAATTAAATGTATGTCAACAGGTAAATCTTTATATACTCAAAGATCTCATAACGTAGCAAAAACATGGCTTTATATGGCCATTTTTATAGCAATTTTCTCAGCCCTGGGTCTTATTTTAGCTTATCAATATCAAAATGTAACTATTTTTTACGGAGCGTTAATTTTCTCTATAGTGATGAATTTTTTTTCTTATTGGTATTCAGATAAAGTAGCTCTCAATATGGCTGGAGCAAAAGAATTAAAATCTCGAAGCGAACATCCAGAATTTTGGAATGCGGCAGAAAATTTATCTATCACTGCTGGCTTACCTATGCCTAAACTTTATATAATCAACGATCCTATTCCAAACGCTTTTGCAACAGGTAGAAATAAAGATCATTCAGTGATCGCTGCGACTACAGGACTTCTTTCCATGTTAAATAAAAATGAATTGGAAGGAGTGGTGGCTCACGAATTAAGTCATATTGGAAACAGGGATATTCTTTTGCAAACTATTGTAGTGATAATGGTCTCAACTATCTCTTTTTTGTCTCAAATATTTTTCAGAATTGGAAGTTTTGGAGGAAGAAATGATGATAGGGGAGGAAATTTATTTGGTTTAATTGGAGCTGTCATAGCCATCCTTCTTGCACCCTTAGCTGCTACAATTATTCAGTTAGCAATTTCTAGAAAAAGAGAATTTGTGGCTGATGCTACAGGGGCTATACTTACTCGCTACCCAGAAGGTTTGGCTTCAGCTTTACAAAAAATTTCACAATTCAATCAGCCTTTGGTAAAAGCTAATGATTCTATGGCGCATATGTATATTGTAAACCCCATGGGTCTTAGTTCTAATAATCCAAACCAAACAAAAGTTTCTTGGTTTGCAAAATTATTTATGACTCATCCTCCGGTTACAGAAAGAGTTAACGCTTTGCTTAGTATTAAAGAAAAATAAAATTAGTTTTAATTTTCAAATTTATGAAAGAGAATCTTAAAAAAATTGGTAAGTATCTTTTTGTTGCCTTTCTTTTTCTTTATGCATTTACAATGGTAGAGCATGCTTTACATTTGGATTTAAATATTTCAAACATAGTTTTGTTTGCTTTAGGATTAGTTTTAGCTCTTTTTGCTCACGCTAAACAAAATTATATTACTGTGATTCTACTTTTAGTCCATATGTCTATAGAATGGTTTGAGTGGAGTCAAACAGGATTTATCCTAAGTACTTTTTTGTTTAGTTTGGGACATGTGGCAATGGATTTTATTTTCTTATCACACGAGCTTTCTGTGCACATGAAAAAATATAAGACAAAGATTTTAGCTTTTACTTCAGTCTTTCTGGTCTTGCTATTTATTGTGGGAAAATTTTTCTTGTCAGGAATTGCTGGTATAGAGCCAATAGTGGAATTAGTTGAACCGTTTGTTATAGCTGGAGTCTTGGGTTGTGTCAGTTCTCATCTTTTTTATCACTTAAAGAAATTTAAGAAAAAAGAAAAGTGTTGTTAAGAATAGCTTTAATAGCGAGATTTGAATTTTGGCGGAGGATGAGGGATTCGAACCC
>DHTA01000004.1:34709-34891 GCA_002408565.1 Patescibacteria group bacterium UBA5272
GAGGGATTCGAACCCTCGAACCGGTTTCCCAGTTGCTACCTTTCCAAGGTAGTGCACTAGACCACTATGCGAATCCTCCGTTCTTTTTAAGATTAAAACATTATAAACTTTTTCTCTTTTAAAATCAAAAAATTTCTGATATATTTGTATTGTAAATGCTCCCATAGCTCAGTTGGTTAGAG
>DHTA01000004.1:35074-35918 GCA_002408565.1 Patescibacteria group bacterium UBA5272
GGGGTCCTAGGTTCAAGTCCTAGTGGGAGCACTTTAGTGCGCCAAAGCGTAGGCGTAAATATTGTTTTTTGGAATTCCAAAATCCATTAAGTTTTTTCTAGCTTCATAAAAAGTTGTTCCAGTTGTAGTGATATCGTCTAAGAGTATAAAAATCTTATCTTTAGTAAATTCTTTCGAATATTTTGGGTTTATAGAAAAAACATTTTTAATAAGTTTTTCTCTTTCATCTCTAGAATGGGTGCTAGCAAATTTAATAGTGTGTTTAGTTTTTAGTAAAAAATCTAAAGAGCTTTGTGTTTGTAAATTTAAGCCATCTTTTTCTTTTATTATTTTTATAATCTCTTCCAAAAGGATTTCGCTTTGATTGTAATCTCTTTCTATTTTTCTTTTTTTGGAAATAGGGATGGGGATAAAAATTAAATTTTTATATTCAGAACCACTTTCTTCTAAAACTTTTTTTAGAAAATCTACAAAATCTTTTTCTACTAATTTGGCTAAATATTTAGACAAAGATTTGGTATGGCTATATTTAAAAGCGTAAAAAATTTTTTGGAGAATATGGTTTTGATAGTTTAAACCACTGTACACCCAAGAAATATTTTCCAAATTAGTTTTTTTTCTTTTGTTATTTTTTATCGTTTCTTCACATTCTTCACAAAGCATTTTTCCGGTTTTTTCACATCCAAAGCAAATTTCAGGAAAGAATATCTCTAGAAGTTTGTTTCTCGTTGATCTTAAGAAATTTTGCATGTTATAATTATACTATCTAACTACTAACTATGACAGATTCCAAAAAGCCTAAAATCAAAATTAAAGTCCAAGAAAAAAAAGAAAAAAATAAAAA
>DHTA01000004.1:36068-40859 GCA_002408565.1 Patescibacteria group bacterium UBA5272
AAAAAAGAAAAAAATAAAAAAGACGTTGTAGAAAGTTGTGTAGGTGTTGATATTGGTACCTACGCTATTAAAGTTTTGCAAATTAGAAAAGATTCTAATCAAATTTACTTGGAGACTTATGGAGAATTGGAGATGGCGGCTTACGACGCTTTGCCTCCAGGCTCTTTAGCTAATTTGGGTGAAGAAAAAACTGTCACCGCAGTCAGGGATTTGTTTACAGCTGCAAAAGTCACGGCTTCCAAAGGAGTTTTTTCCATTCCAATGCAAGATTGTTTTATCACTTCTATTACGATTCCCAAAGTTTCAGACGCTGAACTAAATAGTCTTATCCCAATTGAAGCTAGAAAATATTTACCTATTCCTGTTTCAGAAGTGCAATTAAATTACTGGAGAACAAAAGTAAATCTTAGAACAGAAGACAATGAAGACACCATTGTGATTGCTGCCGTAAAAAATGACACAGTGAATCTTTATAAAAGATACGCTAAGAAATTAGGCTTTAAAGATTTTTCTTTTGAAATAGAAAGTCTTTCCCAAGCTAGGGTTGTGGCAGATAGTTTTAAAGATATGAAGCCAACACTTTGTGTAGATATCGGAGGAAGATATTCTTTTGCTACTTTGCTTCACGAAAATGTAGTGAGAGATACTAATCTTATTAGAAAAGGATCTTACGATAATACTTTTCAAATTTCTAAAGTTTTGAGTTTGTCTATGGATGTGGCCGAGGGGGCGAAAAGAGTGTTTGGGTATCTTGGTGATGATTCTTCTCCTCATTTAGCTGAGGTTATGGGTTTGGCGAGTTTTCCACTTTTTGATGAAATAAAACATCTTTTACTTAATTATGAAAGAAAGTATAATATAATGATAGAGAGAGTTGTTTTAAGTGGGGGGGGAGCTCTTCAAAAAGGTATTAAAGATATACTCTCTGAATTTTTAAAAAAAGAAGTCATTTTGTTAGATCCTTTTTCATCTGTAGTTTTACCTGAAAATTTAAAGGAGGTTTTGTTAGAGAATGATGACAAATATGCTGTTGCTTCCGGGTTGGCATTAAGAGATTATATATAATTTATGTTCAATAAAGTAAATACAATAAAAATAAATAAAACAGAAGGGGAGGAAGTTAAAGAAGGGGTCTTTAACCAATTTGTCTCACCAGTTAGTAGTGGAGAAAGCAAGCCGAAGAGAGATTACGTTCGCTCTTTTTTAGTTATTCTTTTAGTTATAATAATTATTTTAGGGGTTGTGGCTTTTATTTATACAAACCTTCTTAAAAAACAAGTCGAAACTAAAAAACAACAACTTGATTTTTATGATACTACTCCTGAGCTTACTCAGCTGGAAAATAATCTGCCAGAAATGAGAAATCTTTCACAAAGATTAAAATTGGTAAACACTGTTTATGATGGGAAGCTTTATGTGTCTAGCATGCTACTTCCATTGATAGAATCTTTAACAGAATCTAGTATAGACAGTTATGTTTATTTTAATAATTTTGGGTTCAGAAAATCTACAGAAAATAATAATATTGGCACAGTAGCTTTGTCTGGAGTGGCTATAAATTACCCGTCTCTTTATAGGCAAATGAATAATTTTAGAAATAATTCTCACATGCGTAACCTTAAGATGAATAATATGGCTTTAGACGAGTTTGGAAATGTTGTTTTTAGTTTGTCTTTTGATATAGATGTTTCTACGCCAGCCTATATTCAATATATTAATAACTCTTTAGCAGAGTATGCCATAGAAAATACCTCAGCTGCTACAGGACCACTCTTTCAAAGAAATGAGGAAAATAATTCGTCAACCACCACAAGCATCGAGGCTACGTCTAATAATGAAACGGAAGTAGAAATAGAGGCTTTAGGAGAAAATTCTAATGCTACGACAAGTTCAAGTAATTAATCAAATATTAAAATATTATTATGCTTAATAAAAAATTAAAAAATAAAATATACATCAACTTTTTACTTCTAGTAGTCTCTTTCTCTATATTTTACTTTTTTATCTATGCTTTATACACAGGAAATGGGACTTTTTATGCTCCAGAAAGAAGCGTCTCTGAATTGTTAACTGACAAAAAAGATTATACAGCCGCTTTGGCTGTAGCGGATTCTTACAATCAAAAAGTCGTGAGAACTAATTCTAATTACGTTGAAGCTTTAAATAATTTACCTATAGAAAAGTTAAACAACGTTTTGCCTACAAACTCAGATCCTGTTTTAGCTGTTTATGAGCTTACCAAAATTGCTCAAAGACCAGAATCAGGCCTAAGGTTAACTTCTCCTAAATATGTGGATGATGGAGATAGTACACAAACTATCAAAAGTTACAACACTATAGCCATTTCTTTTGTTGTGGAGGGGACTTATGGGCAAGTGAAAGCTTTTTTAAGAAACTTAGAAAATTCTGAAAAAATTTTTAACATTACTGACTTAAACTTTACTTCTTCTCGTGATTCTAGACCAGGGTCTTCTCTTCGATACAACATAACTGTCGAAACTTATTACTTAAAGAAACAAGAAAATTAAAATTATGAAAATGACTCAAAACATTAAATCAAAAACTATTGTTCCAATAATTCTTCTGCTTCTTGTAGTAATTGGATATTTTGTTTATACAGGTTTTTTTGTTAGCGATGAAGAACTTTTAAGCAATGCTGGACATGGTTATGTGGATGCTACAAAATTGGGTAGGCTAGTCGATATTCTTAATAAAGAAGCTGTGTCTTTTAATACTAATTTAGACAATCAAACACTTTTAGATTCTCAAGATTTTACAATCGAAATTCATCCTAGCGAAAGAGTTGGTAGGAGCAACCCATTTCTTCCATAAATTTAATTATCAACAGAATATAATTTTTTAATTAACAGTAGTGTTATAATGTTAATATTATATGATTCTATTAAATCTTTTAGTATCACAAAATGTCATTTCTGAATTAGAGGCGAGAGCTATTGAAGAAGAGATGAAATCTTCTTCTTCTCCGTTAGATGAGATTTTATCTGAACATAATGTGCCAGAAGCTGCAGTGCTGACAGCTCGGAACGCTATTTACGGAATACCGGTTTATGATGGTAACAGGGAATTGGCTGATCAAGACTTATATACCATTTTTGACAAGGATAAGGCTGAAAGATATTTGGCGGTACCTCTTGCTTTAAGGACTATTGATGAAGGTACAGATAAAAAAGTTCTAGAAAGATTTGAAGAAGCTAAACAAGAAAAAGATTTTATTAAACATAAAACTATCGAAGATGAAGTTTTGATTGGGGTAGTTGATCCAGAAAGAAAAAATGTATTAGACGCTTTGCAGTTTATTTTGACTTCAGCTGGAGTGGCTTATAGAATATATTTAATCTCTTTAGGTGAATTTAAGAGAAGGTTTGTTGGGTATTCTCCAGACGGACAAGATATTGTTCCTCAATATGCCCGCAAAAGGGGAGACACTAGTGATCTTCGAGAGGACATTATAGATATTACAGATGAGGACGATACTCTTTTAGAGTCTTTGGTAGATTCTATTCCTATGGTTAAAATGGTAAATATTATTTTGAAAAACTCTATTATGAGTTTAGCCTCAGATATTCACATTGAAAATGTTGGTGATAAAGTTAGGGTTCGTACTAGAGTGGATGGAGTTTTGTCTACAAAATTTAATATTCCAATTTCTAGACACTCAGCTATGGCTGCTAGAGTAAAAATTTTGTGTGGTATAAAATTGGATGAGAAAAGAAAGCCTCAAGACGGAAGATTCTCTGTGAGATACGATGGACATAAAATCGATTTTCGTGTTTCAACTTTTCCTTCTTATTATGGCGAGAAGGTTGTATTAAGAATTTTGGATAGTTATAGAGGGGTAAAAAAAATTGAAGATATCGGATTTTCAAAAGAACATCTTGCTCAAATTCGTAGAGCTTTAGCAAAGCCGTACGGAATAGTTCTTATTTCTGGTCCTACAGGTTCCGGAAAGACTACTACACTTTACTCTATGTTAAATGAAGTTGATAGAGAAAAAAGAAACGTAGTTTCTTTGGAAGATCCGATAGAATATAATATTCCAAGTATGAGTCAGTCTCAAATTTTCCCAGAGATTGGATACACATTTGCTAATGGTCTTCGTTCTGTGCTTCGTCAAGACCCAGATGTGATAATGGTGGGGGAGATTAGAGATGCAGAAACAGCACAATTGGCGATTCAGGCTGCTCTAACAGGCCACTTGGTCTTTTCCACTATTCACACCAATAATGCAATCGGAGTTATTACCCGTCTTTTAGATATGGGAATTGATCCATACTTGATTGCTCCTACTTTAAATTTGGCTATTGCTCAAAGACTGGTTAGAAAAATAGATAAAGATGCCGGAGAGGAGATTACAGATCCTGGAGTAAAAGCTTTAATAGAAAATAAATTTAAAGATTTACCGGAAGAGTTTAAGAAAAAATTGCCTCTCGATGGGAATCCTTACAATGCCGTTCCAACTTCTACTAACCCTTCAGGGTTGAAAGGTAGAGCTCCTGCTTTTGAAATGTTGGAAGTTGATCACGAAATCGAAAATCTTATTTTAGCCAAAAAACCAGAAGACGATATTTGGGTGGCAGCCAGAAAGAAAGGCATGATTGATATGAAAGAAGATGCTATCATTAAATCTTTACAAGGTTTAGTTCCGTTTACAGAAGTGGAAAGCTTATAAATAATATGACATTGAGAGAAATTTTTAAAAATAAAAAATATTTAAAAATTTTTGGAGTTTTCGTTTTGTTGACTTCTTTTTTTTATCTTTTTTTTAAAAAC
>DHTA01000006.1 GCA_002408565.1 Patescibacteria group bacterium UBA5272
TTATTTTCCCTGCCAAATTGGCAGCCACTGAATTCGCGGTGTAGCTTTCATTTGTCATACTGAAACCAGAGCCTGTGACCTTTAACCCAACTTCTGCGTTGTTGGCAATTTTGCCACTGTAAGGATTGGTCTTGAAAGCTATAACATTTGTCCCAGCCTTTAAGTTCACTTCTATGAAATTATTATTTCCAAAAGTAGTTTTGGGAATAATTGGACTTAAAGTAGAAACTGAAACATTGAAATCTGAATGGTCAGCACCATTTACCCAAAAGTATTTGATAGCTGATGTTCCATCAGAAAGTTTTCCAATAGCTTCAAGACGAACTGTGCCAGGTGTAGTGACCTCTAGAACAAAAGCTTTGGCTACAGAATTTCCAAAAAGTATTTTGTCTTCCGCTACTGCTGAAGCTTCATAACTTTTTGTGGCATCAATTTTCGCTGTGTAAACTTTTAGCTTATCCAAATTTACACTCGGGAAAATTCTGTTCCCCGGCTGAGTAACTCCAGATTCGTCTGTCGTTGTCGCTGTTAAAGCAAATGTAATCTGGCTCTGATCCACAATTCCAGCTGGAATAACTTCTTTAATTCTATAAACCAATTTTATTTCAGTACTGTTATTTGCTGGTACAGAAATTTGATCTAAAGTTACAGAATTATTTTCTACTTTCTGCTTTGTAGTTTGTCCCCCAATTGTGTAATTGAGAGAATCTACCGCTGAAGCGCCAGCTCCCGAGAAAGTCAAAGTCAAATTTGCGGTATGCGTAGAAGTTGAAATATTTTTCACCATCAAACTTCCAGCGCTTTTTGCTTCATCAGCATTAATTATGTCAACAGTTGGTTGAGTGAAATTTATCTCAGTCATCCACTTACTGCAAGTCGGACAATCATCTACAGTTTTAGCTGTGTATGGCGTGGAAAGTTTGGAAACATTTCCATTTGCATCAAAAGCGGAGACTGTATAAACGTAAGAAGAATTTGGTACAAGATTTTTGTCTGTAAAACTTGTACTTGTCGCATTTCCAGCTGCTACACCATCTCTAAAAACTTTATAGCCAGACACTCCCACATTGTCTGTAGAAGCTGTCCAAGACAAAATCACAGAGTTGGTAGAAGTGCTCGCTGTCAGCCCGGAAGGTGCGCTAGGCGCTACCACATCAGGCTCCTCTCTGTCGCAAGAGCAATTGAGAGTAATTGCCAATATGGCTATAGCCAATAGCAACAAATAGATTAATTTTCTTGTTTCCATTTTCGGGAATTTTATTTGTTTTTTATTTTGTTTTTCTTTTTTGTTTAACTTTTTATTCACTTTAATATTTTAACAGATAAAACATTAAAGAGTTTACAAAGAGCTTTATAGCTATCACAATAATAGCAAAAATAAGTCCTTTTGTCAAGGTCAAATAATTTTAAACAAAACAAAAATCGCCCTCATTTGAGAGCGATTTAAAATAAATATTAAACAATAATTTTAATTTACCAATACGCCATCTTGCCAAATATTCACATCGGACAAGTCGATGACTTGACCTACTCCATTGTGAATCACAATGTCATATTTGTTGGCTAACTTGAGGCCAAATTTTCCAGGAGTATATGCTCCGGAATCAAAAGTATTACCAGAATTTTTCACTCCAGCAAAAATACTAATTCTCTGATAAGCTCCATTGCAAGGAATGTCTCTGCTTGGAAAATTTACTGTAAAAGTATTTTGGTTGGGAACATTTGGTTTAAACTCTAGACGATTTGCGTCGTTGAGATCAAAACTCCAAGAATCTGTAAATTTGAAATCATTACCAGATATAGCATTGAAAGCTGTATAAGGATTATTAAATTTTACAGAGACGATTCTGGCAGGAGCAGGCCCAGTCATTTGAAGTTGTATAACATGAATCATGATATCAGCTTCTGCATCTCTTGTGGCTACCAAAGCTGGAACTCTTAAATAAGAGAACCAACCAGTGTTTATCACCGTAGCTGGAACTGAAGTGTTCACCGAGCCAACATCTAAAGCGGCAGGAAATTTTCCTGAAGAAAAAGTTGTTCCACCTTCCCCGTCATCTAAAGAGACAAAAGAAAAACTTAAAGCTGAACCATTCGATACATTAGTATTTGGCAAAAGAGAAAAATATGCTTTAAAAGAATTTTCTCCAGATTTTAGAGAAAGGTTTTCAAAATTAATTTTTCCATTCACAGCTTTAATGATTTTCCAATCGTCACCATTTAAAGAATAGCGAAGCATTTTGACAGCTTTACCATTTTCTCCAAAACTTGCCACTAAAGATTTTAAAGTCTTGGTGGAAGTAGAGTTTATGGTGAAAGACATTTCATTGCTAAGACTGTTCCCAGTGATGGCAAATGAATTTGTATAGCTTAAATTTGGTTCACTTAGCCAAGTGCTAGCTTTTAATTCCCCATTTCCATCATCATCGTCGTCGTCATTATCTCCATCACCGTCACCGTTCCCATCATCATTCGAACCTAAAGAAATCTTATCTAAATTAATAGGGTTGGGATATCTTCCAGAATTCGGCAAAGTAACCATAGCTTCATCAGTAGAGAAGCTGGTGAGTGACAAAGTGATTTGCGCTCCTTCTTCTATACCAGCAGGGATAATGTTGTTTAATTTATAAATCAACATTATGTCCGTAAAAGTATTGGCTGGGACGCGAATACCGTTAATCGCAAATTTATTATCTACGACTTTTACTTTCACTTCTGCAAATCCGCGAATTGTGAAAGATACAGAGTCTACTGCTTTCACTCCAGCTCCAGTAAAAGTAAAACCTAAATTTACAATTCTCAAATATTGTCGCGATCCATTGGCAAGAGTAATATTCCCAGCAGATTTTGCTTCACCCGCTTTGATTATTCCAGGATTGGCTGGAGGTGTCAAAGCTGGCTGATGAATATCTCTACTTCGCATTTCAGTGTTTTCCTGAACTCCTCTCACTTCTTCAGAAAAGGGATCGAGAAGATAAATTGCTTCTCTCTCGCAAGAGGCGAATATCATAATTAACGCTACTAGCATCAAAAATGATTTTAAAGATTTTGTCTTCATTCTGTAAAATTTTATCGTTATTTTGATTTATTTTTGTTTTGAAAGTACATTTTTAGCTTCTTACATTATAGCAAAAAAGAAAGCTTTTGTCAAGGCTAAACACTTATTAAAAATCTCTATTTACGATCTTATTTTGTGTTAAGAAAAAAAAATGCTCCACTCTTGCTTAATTTAAAATATTGTGTTAAGATAACAGAAGTTTTAGGTGATCTTAGTAGGCGACCAGCGTTGAGAAACTTTTTGAATTTGTATAACCAAAATCTAAAAATAAAGGCACTGTTGGTCGCCTTTTTTATTTGTCTCAAATTTTTATTTAAAGAATTTTTATGTTAAACTTTTTAGCGTATAAAATACTTTTAGAATTTTTATTAATTAATTTTTAATCAAGAAGATAAAGATATGGCAAAATTAGAATACAACGAAATTAAACCAAGAAAATATATTATTTACGCTGATGAACCTTATGAAGTTTTAGAGTATCATGTGGCCAGAACTCAACAAAGAAAGCCTCAAAATCAAGTAAAGCTTCGCAACCTTGTAAACAACAAAGTTATTCCTGCTACTTTTCACGCTTCAGAAACTGTTGATGAGGCAGACATTTCCAAAAAGACAATTAAATTTCTTTACACCAATAAAGGTGAATATTGGTTTTGTGAAGAAAAAGATCCTTCCAAAAGATTTACTATCGCTCTTGATGTTTTAGGAGCACAAACTGTGAAATTTTTAAAAGAGAATAATTTAGTCGATGCAAAAATTTATACCAACAATGATGACGAAGAATCTATTATTGGAATAGATTTACCGATTAAAATCACTTTGAAAGTCACTTCCGCTCCTCCTAATATCAAAGGCAATACCGCAGGGAGCAGTAGTGGCAAATTGGTAACCTTAGAGACTGGCGCTCAAGTTACTGTTCCTCTTTTTATAGAAGAAGGTGAAGAAATTGTAATCAATACTGAAAACGGTGAGTATGTAGAGAGGGCGGGGAAATAAATTTTAAATTTAAACCAAATAAAAAACCGATAATTGTTTTTGGATTTTTCGCGAAGCGGGGCTGAATTCAAAAACAATTATCGGTTTTGTTAATATAAAACTATTCAAAACTAAATTTCTTCATTATTTCTGCCTCAACTTCAGCTCGAGGTCTGGCATATTTTTCATAAGAAATTTCTTTCAAAATCTTAATAACTTCCTTATCTCCTCTTGGAGGAAAACCTTCTTTAATGTTGAAAGGTTTTTGAGGATAACCATTTACCAAAATTGAAACATAGGCATTTAAATTTTCTATTTTCATAATATCTGCTGCGGAAAAGACTGGGGCAAAACTTGCTTCCAAAAATTTAGCATCTTCTTCTGAAACCCTAAAGACAATTTTATTTCCCACATTTCCAAAGACGGCAGATTTAATATTTTCTGGAAGCTGTTTAATATATTGATGAGCCATAGTGAGAGAAAGTTTATATTTTCTAGCTTCAGAAAGTATAGCTGAAATAGAAGGAGTGGAAATATTTTGAAATTCATCTAAATACAAATAAAAAGGAGGTTTTTCGCTAGGATTTTCACGACCAAGGGCAGCCATCAAAAATTTACCCACTAAAATGAGACCAATCAAATTGGCATTAATTTCTCCCAACCTCCCCTTAGAGAGGTTAACTAGAAAAATCTTTTCATTATCCATAATATCTAAAACATTAAAAGAAGACTTTTCTTGTCCAATAATTGGGCGCATGATTTCGTTGGAAGTAAAAATGTCAAACTTATTGGTAATATATGGAACATAATTTTCAAATCCACTTTCTCCAGTGGTAGCTAAAGCGTTTTTAAAGAATTGGTTAATTAAAGGATTTTTAGAGTGAGCTAATTTGTAATTTCTATAATCTTCATCAGAAAGTACGCGAGAAATATCAAACAAAGTACATCCAGATTCTGGATGCTCCATCACCAAAGCGGCGGAATTTCTAAAATACTGCTCAAAGGCTGGACCCATGGATTCAGGAGAAGATTCTGCAAAGAGTTTTTTAAAAATAGAAAAGAGCTCATTAATCACAAAAGTTTTTTGTTCTGGTTTATTTCTGTCAAATTCAAGCATATTTAATCCCATGACATTTTCTGTGTGGGCTGGATCAAAATAAATCACATCTCCCCATCTCTCTTTTGGAATATTTCCCAAGATGTCTACAATGTCTTCTCCGTGAGGATCGATAAAACAACAACCTCTTCCCGCATAAATATCTTGAAGTATCATGTTTTTAAGCATAACAGTTTTACCTGTACCAGTCTGTCCTATGACATAGACATGTCTCAATCTATCTTGTTCTGTAATAAAAGCTTTAGTTTTTAATTGGCGATATTCATTTATACCCAAGAACAACCCCTCTTGAGGTAAATCGAGTGGCGCAGGAGCTGTTGTCGCGTCAGTCTTTTTGAGTTGAGAGAAATTTTTCACATAACCAGGAATATGATAGAGAGTGGCCAACTCTTTTAAATTTAAAGGAAGAGATTCGTAAGAATTCCAAAGTCTGTAAATAAAATAATTGATTTCTTCATTTAACCTGTTACCCTCCAACATTTTAAATTGTAAAGAATTTCCATCCACTTCTGTATATTGAATAAAAGTAGAAGCCACTTCTTGTAAAATAGATTTAGCTCTTGGTAAAGTTTCTGCGTTGGCCAAAATTCTAACATTGGTATCAACTATAGTGGAGCTGAGTTTATGAGCTATTAATTCTATAGCTTTCTCGTCTTCTAATTTTTTAGGTTTTTCTTTGTCTTTTTTTAACTCTTCGTCTGTTTTTTTCATTTCTTTCAGGGTCAAGATAAAATCTTTCACAAAAGAATCTCGTGCCACAATTCTTTTTAAAGTTTCACCTTTGCGCATCTCTTCCAAAATAGAAGTATATTGTTTTATAAATTCTTCTCCAGCTGGCCGAACTAAAATTTGCAAACTTGCAGCTTCGCCTTTCTTTTGAAGCTTGGTAAAAGCAGACATCATAAGAGAAATCGGATCACCTTCTATTTTTTCATAAGTACGAATTGGTAAGGCGGGAGTTTTGAGAGAAGTGGCGTAGGCCGCTACTGGAAATCCAGAATGAGAAAAAATATTATAGTCTTCGGTTGAATGTTTAACTATTAAATTTGGGAAGAGAGCAAAAATGGTTTTTTCAAAAAGATCAGCTTTATCTTTAGCCACAGAAGCAAAAAAAGATATTTCGTTAGAATCATTCGGTTTTGCAATCTCTAAAGAATAATAATTATTTTCTTTATTTTTAGTATCGCTAGTTATAGCCAACATGCTAGCGTAAAATTGTTCCATAAAAGATATAAACTCTCTAACTGTCTTTCCTTCTTCTCCAGCATTTTCTGGCAAAATCAATTCGTAAAGTTTCATATTTAAAGCTTTCCAGTGAGCTTTATCTAAACCTCTAGCAATCTTTTCATCATAGGGAGTGAGCAAATAATTTACCAAAAATCTATGAAAGTCATCACTAACTTCTTTATTTTTTAAGTCTCTCACCAAATTGATAGCAGTATGCAAACCCTTATCAAGCATAACAGCGATTAATTCGCTTACTTTTTCGTCAGTGTCTTTAGGTTTAAGAATTTCTAAAAGCTTTTTTTTGTCTCCACTTCGAAGTTCATAGCCGTGAGGCAAAACACTTTGAGGAGTATTTTGCAAATATTCCCGAACCACATCTTTAGCATTATCTTCTTTAGAAATCCGTCCTTCAAAATTTTTAGAAATCTCTTGTCGACGAGCAATCTCTTCTCTTAAAAATTTTATCTCTTCTTCTGGAGTGGCAAATTTTGATTCGTTAAAATTGGAAAAGTTTTCTAAACTATTGTTTGGCATAAAATTATATAAACATTATAACAAAAAATAAAAGAAAGCCCCGCGCCTGCGGCGCGGGGCAAAAAATTCTTTTCTAATTCTTTATTTTACCAACGATAGTTTCCATAAATATCATAGTATCCATCAGTATACCAACCATAGTTATAATCATTGTAGTTGTTGTAAGAATAATTATAGCTATAGTCATAATTATATGAGTACCAATTGGAAGAATTATAGTCATTGTAGTAATTATAGTTAGGATTTGAACCTAAATAAATCGGAGTTCCTTTTGGTTGAGAGGTAGTTGTAGTAATAGTGAAAATATAATAATCTATATTTTTTCTTCCAAAATAATTACTGTCATGATAAATAGCGTTGTAAGCCTCGGTTGGATTGTAATTATTTGTATAAGTATTGTAGTAAATCACACCCTCTTTAATACGGGGAGTATTTGTATAATCTCTCGAATAATAATTATCTAAATAATAATTTGTATTTGGATATGTGTAAGTATAAGTTGGATTTTGAGTTTGAGTATAATAATTGTAGTTATAGTTGTAATTATAATTTCCATACACAGGTACGGTGGTAGAGCCATTAAAAGGATTTCCATAATAATTAGCATTTTCTTTGGTCACTCTTTCTACGCAACTTGAACCGTTGAAATAAAAATTAGAACCATAGACAGCACAATTGGTACTATTATAATAATTACTATTATTATAATAGTACCCGGTGGAACATCTTTTATTGATCGGATCCCAAGGATGATTGATGTCACAAGTGTTAACACATTGTGTACCATTCCAAATCCAGCCATTGTTTACCCCACAAATATTATTTGTAGAAGCGTTGGCTTTAGCTAACATATTGTCGCCCACCTTCAAACCAATAGCCAAAACTGTTATCACAATAAAACCTGTGAGGATTTTTGTAAAAATATTTTTCATAATTTTTAAATAATAATTACCCAACTTACTTATATATTTGGAGTATATCACAATTAAAAGCTTATGTCAATGCTATATTTTTAAATTTTTAAAGCAATTCTTTATATTTATCAGAGTTTTTTTCTTTATCTCCTTTCCTTTTTCCCTCCCTTATTTCCCTATCCCTCACCATTCTTTCATAAGCTTTTGTACCAAATCGACGAATAAATGATCTGTCAAAAATTTTCTCAGCTTCCACTTTTTCTCTTTGTCTTTGAATGAGTCTAGTCTCTTCGATTTCTTTTCTTTTTTTCTCATCTTTCTTTTTTTGTTCTTCTCTTTCTTTTAAGAGAGTTTCGTAAGTTTCTGGACGACTAAAATCTGGAAGGTCTTTTTCATAATCCTTAGGATCAGATAAACCAGTTTTAATCCCTGACACTTCTTCTTCAATTGTCTTATCTAAAGCGTCTCTTCCTGATACTTTAGAGTTTGTTTTTATCCAAGGATTAATTTCTCTTTCTTGAGTTTCTCTAGTTTTCTCTTTTTCATTAGACATTCTTTCTGTAATAGCTTCAGTCGTTTTGCTAATTGCTCGATCGGTAATATCTTCTCTAACAGTCCTACCTAACGAAGAAGTGGCCGTTGTCCTAGTAGCAGACTGAGTAGCTGCTCTACCAGCCCCTCTGGCAGCTGCTGATCTAGCTGCGGTTTTGGTAGCTGTTCCAGCCGCAGCTTTAGTAGCCGCTCCGGCGGCGGCTCTTCCAGCTACCGCTTTAGCTCCTAGAGCCGCTGCGCCGGCAGTCCCTCCTGTGGCTACTGTAGCCGCCGTTAAAGCTGCAGCTTTAATAAGCTTATTTTTTTTGCTTTCTTTCGATTTCTCTTCTTCTCCAGTTTTCTCTCTTTTTTCTTCTTGATAATCATCCCAAACTGCCCAAACTGTCACAAATGGAACAACAGTATTTCCAAAAACTTTCATGACTTTTTTAGTAACTTTTTTTTTAGAAACATTTTTGTATTTGAAAAGTTTTTCTATCGCCTTTTCCTTTCCATACCTAAGAAAGACATATAAAAAATATAACAAAGTAGAAAGAAAACTCAGAAAAAGCCCAACTGGAGCCGCAATACCAGTGATATCAAAAACTAACTCCATAAAATCTAATATTCCAAATATTGCTAAAGCGAAAATCGGAGGGAAAGTCATATCTTGTTTTAAAGTATAACTAATTATAACAAAAGAATAGAAATTAAAATAAAACACAATACTTAGCGTATTGTGTTTTATTTTATATTAAATTCAAAAACTATTTTCTGGCGTCCTGAATCTCTTTTGCAATATTTACTGGAACTACATCATAATGTGAAAATTCCATAGTAAATGAAGCTCTTCCTTCGGTCATAGAACGAAGAGTGGTCATGTATCCAAACATTTCAGAAAGAGGAACTTTGGCTTTAATCACCTTATCCATACCCCTTTCGTCCATTCCTTCAATTTGTCCACGTTTAGAAGAAAGATTTCCAGTAATGTCTCCGTAGAATTTATCTGGAGTGATTACTTCGACTTTCATAATAGGTTCAAGAATCACAGGTTTTGCTTTAGCTACAGCATCTTGTAAAGCCATACCAGCTGCAAGTTTGAAAGCAATTTCAGAAGAGTCTACTTCGTGGAAAGATCCATCATAAACCTCACAAGAAATATCTACCATTTTAAATCCGGCAAGAGTACCTCTATCCATAGTTTCTCTTAAACCTTTTTCAACTGCTGGAATATATTCTTGAGGAATAGCTCCACCTTTAATAGAGTTAATAAATTCAAAATTATCACTTCTTTTAATATTCTTTGGAAGATCTTCTGTTTTCACAGAATAGTCAATTGGTTTAATTTTCAATTTCACATGACCATATTGACCACGACCTCCAGACTGTTTAATGTATTTACCTTCCCCGTCAGCTGAACCTTTAATTGTCTCTTTATAAGCCACCTGAGGTTTCCCGGTAGAAGCTTCTACATTAAATTCTCTTTTCATTCTTTCCACGAGAACATCTAGATGAAGCTCACCCATTCCAGAAATAATAGTTTCTAAAGTTTCTTGATCTGTAGAAACTCTAAAGGTTGGATCTTCTGCGGACAATCTTGAAAGGGCGGTACCCATTTTTTCTTGATCGGCCTTAGTTTTTGGTTCTATACGCATATGGATCACAGGTTCTGGAGCAATAATTTTTTCCAAAATCACTGGATGACCTTCGTCACAAAGAGTGTCAGAAGTTACGGTATCTTTTAATCCTACAGCTGCCGCAATATCTCCGGCACCTACTTCCTTAATTTCTTCTCTATCGTTAGCATGCATGCGTAAAATTCTTCCGATTCTTTCTTTTTTATCCTTGGTTGCATTGTAAACATAACTTCCAGCAGTAAGAGTTCCTGAATAGACACGGATAAAGATTAGTTGTCCCACAAATGGATCAGCTGCGAGTTTGAAAGCTAAAGCTGAAAGAGGCGCTGTGTCAGAAACTTCCAACTCTACCTTTTCTCCTGTTCTAGGATCAATACCAACAGGTCTAGCAATATCAAGAGGAGAAGGAAGAAAATCTACTACAGCATCAAGCACCAACTGAACACCTTTATTCTTTAAAGCTGAGCCACAATAAACCGGGAAAAGTTCGTTAGCGATAACCGCCTTTCTAATTGCCGCCTTCAATTCATCAACTGTAAATTCTTTTCCTTCTAAATATTGAGTCATCATGTCTTCGTCAGTCTCAACAATTTTCTCAATCATTTCTGCTCTTCTTTCTTTTACTTGTTCTTCAAATTCTGCAGGAATGTCGTCATAAACCACATCCATCCCTTTCTCTCCTTCGAATTTTACATATTTCAAATTTAAAAGATCGATAATTGCAGAGAAGTTTTCTTCTTCTCCTATTGGAATTTGCATTCTTACAGCTTTTGGTGAAAGACGATCTAAAATTGATTTAAAAGATTTATCGTAATTACCTCCCATCCTATCCAACTTATTAATAAAACAAATTCTAGGCACACTTGCCTCATTAGCATATCTCCAGTTAGTTTCAGATTGTGGTTCTACTCCAGCCACTGAATCAAAAACCACAACCGCACCGTCAAGTACACGAAGTGATCTTTTTACTTCGATTGTGAAATCAATGTGACCTGGGGTGTCAATAATATTAAACTTACATTTTTTAGAAGTATCGCTAGCTGGCATATATGATGGATTCCAGAAAGCTGTATTAGCAGCAGAAGTAATAGTAATACCTCTTTCTCTTTCTTGATCCATCCAATCCATAATAGCTTCTCCTTCATGAGTTTCTCCAATTTTATGTGAGACTCCTGTATAAAAAAGAATTCTTTCAGAAGTGGTTGTTTTTCCAGCGTCAATATGCGCAATGACCCCAAAGTTGCGAATTTTATTTAATGGGTAATCTTTAGACATAGTTTTATTTTAATTTTTTAATTAATTATTTTCCCGCTAATAATACTACCTTGCGAAATGAGCAAAAGCTTTGTTTGACTCTGCCATCTTGTGAACGTCTTCTTTTTTCTTTACTGCAGTCCCTTCATTGTTTGCAGCTAAAATTAATTCTTCTGCAAGTTTTTCTTGCATAGGTTTTCCTTTGCCACTTTTAGCGGCTTGAATAATCCAACGAGAAGATAAAAGAAATCTTCTGGTATCTCTAACTTCGACTGGAATTTGATAGTTAGAACCTCCAATTCTTTTACTTTTTACTTCTACCACAGGAGAAGTATTTTTAATAGCTTCATTGAAAATTTCCACACCTTCTTTTCCAGTTTTATTTTTAATAATGTCAAAAGCACCATAGACAATTTTTTGAGCTACAGTTTTTTTACCATTCAACATTATATAATTTATAAACTTTGAAATATCTTTGTCGTCATAATGTGAATCACCTTTGACAACATGTCTATTTTTGACTGGGCGTCGCATATAAACTTATCTTTTTAGAGTGCTATATTTCCCAGCGACATCTGGTACTGGCACCTAATTACTTAATAATGTCTTCGCATTTTATCAGAAAAGTCTTGTCTTTGCAAACAAAAAATCGCGAAATATTTCGCGATTTTAATCTCTTAAAAGTTTTAGATTTTAATGGCTTTAGCAAGAGCGGAAATTTTTTGTCCGTCCAAAATGTCCATTTTATCTTTTACTTCTTTTATCAAAGAAGTAGCCACCAAAAAATCTGTCGCCCCAGCAGTTATCAAGGCTTTTACATTCTTTTCGTCTACACCACTAGCTACCCCCAGACGAGAATTTTTTGGAATATAACTTTTTATCTCTTTAATTTTCTCAGAAGTAGGAGGTATTCCTGTTTTTGTACCAGAAGTTGTAGGCACATGAGCATGCGGAGCAATTTTTTCACAAATTTCTCTCAACTCAGCTCCTGTAGCATTTACGCTTTCAGAATATTTGAAAGCTAAACCTGCAAATATTTCTGTTTCAGGCAAATCCAATTTGCTAGCTGTCAAACAATCCATTTGCAGCATTTGAAATTTTTCCCTTTGAAAAAAATACCTTTCAATTTTTCTCGAAAGAAAATTTACTCCTATTTTAAAACCTCTTCCTTCGTAACGCGATCTAAGAGAAGTGTAAAAATGAAATAAATCATCCATCATCGCCGCAGCTTCTCCTTTTTGATAATCAGGTATTAAAAAGACACCATCTGCTCCGTTCGCGTACGCCAATTCAGCACTTTTTTCTACATGTTCCCAAGCCTTTGGCGCATAGGTATAATTACTGAGAGCGTGAATTACCACAAAGAACCTTCTTTCAATTTTCATTTTATTTTGTTTTAAAAGTTGAACATTCTAGAAAAAGCATAACAAAAAAGAAAATTATTTTCAATTCTGTTTTTTATAGAAATTTTAGACAACTGTCAGTATTTCTGGTTTGTTTTTAGTGATTAAAACTGTATGCTCAAAATGAGCTGAATTTTCACCGTCGATAGTTTTAAAAGTGTAACCATTTTCGTCTAAATAGACTTCGTCACTCCCAAGATTGACCATAGGTTCTATAGCGAGCACCATGCCAGGAACTAATTTGGGACCTCTTATTCCATCGTCAAAGTTTGGAATTAGTGGCTCTTCGTGAACTTTGTATCCTACACCATGTCCAGCTAAAATTTTTAAGACTCCAAAATTTTTGCCCAACTTCTCTCCTTCCCTTAAAACAAAATTCTCAATAGCTTTAGAGATGTCGTTAATATAATTTCCAGCTACAGCCTCTTTTATGCCAGCCATGAGAGCTTCTTTGGTAATTTTCAAAAGCTCTTCGTCTTCTTTTTTAATTTTTCCAACAGGAAAAGTTATGGCGTGATCCGTAATCATACCTTTATGATTTAAAGAAGTGTCTACGCCAATCACATCTCCTTCTTTTAATTTATAATCACTTGGCATGCCATGAGCCACTTCATCATTGACTGATACGCACAGGGTGGCCGGATAAGGATAATCGGCTCCTGCTGGCTGAAAATTCAAAAGAGCAGGTTTATCTTTATCTCTTTTTCCTTTTTCAGATTCAGTGATCAATTTAAAAGCTAGCTCGTCTAATTCTCTCAGTGTCACACCTGGCTTTATAGCTTCACCTACTTTTTTAATAACAAAAGCTAGCCTCTTTCCAGACTCTCTTAAATTTTTTACAGTAGCTAAGTCAGTCTTGAGTTTGATGTTAGACATAAATTATAAATAAAACTATAACACAAAACACATTAAAGTTAAATTAAAAACTATCCATTAAAGTGTTCTTTGCTTCAAAAACTAACTCTTAGTAAGCTTTAAAAACTCTTCTTTCGACTCTTCAGTTTTTCCTTTTAACCTTAGATATTTTTCTAAAGATTCTTTTAAAGGAATAATTATTTCTCCCTTTTTTAATTTATAAGAATTCTCCGCCTGTCTCACATATTTGATAATAGCCTCGACATATTCTCCTAGAGTGATATTTTCTTTAGCCTGCTCTCTTTTTGAGAAATCATCGTGTAAAAATTCGGCCAGAGTTTTTTTATCTCTACCTTTTCCATTTTCAAATATTTTGTATAAATCACTATCGACCATCTTGCTTAAGGACTCAAAAACGTATTTTTCATTATTCTGCCCTAAAGGATTTCCCTTATTCTTCTTTATAGAAGTTTCTACATTTTGTAAGTTTGTTTTAAGATTATCGATTTTGTTTTCCAGATCGGCTAATTTATTTTGATGTGCCGATTTGCCAAACAATGGATTTTTTCTCCTTAATTCACCCAAGGAATCCTTTTGGTTTTTCAATTTGAGTTCAAGTTCTTCCTTATTTTTTTCCAATTCTTCTATTTGTTCAATTTCTCTTTGAAGAAGAGGTAGCATATAATGCGATTTTTCAAAATTTATTTTTTGATCTCCTCTTAAAACTCCAGAATCCATTTTTCTCTGAATATTTTCTAAGTAATAAATATGCTCACGAATTTCCTTAAACTCTCTATCAAAATCTTCTAAAAGATATTTACCACTTCTTTCATCAAACCAATCATCCCCTCTTTCCTTTCTCAGTTTATAGAGTCCAATCCACCCATTAAAAGAATTTTCAGCATGATCTCTAACCACATCTTCAATCTTTTTATACTGAACAGTATCTACGCCTAACTCTCTATATTTTTTACTCTTATGAAAATCGTTTAGAATTTTGTCTGTGTAAATACCCCGCAACCTTTCAATATTCTCTTCAGATTCTTTTTCTATTATTTTTTTTGGGTCTTTAAAAGGAAATCGCAAGTGTCCAGATTCCCTTAAATTTTCTATATCGGAATAATTAGACGCTTCATAAAGATACTCTCTATCCAAATATTCGTCTGTGTTTTTAAAAAGTTCTTCTTTTTTATTTTTTGCTTTTTTTTCTATATTTTCAATATTGGCAACTCTTTTTTTAGTTTGACTTTCTTTTTTCGCAGCTTTTTTAAAATCTTTTAAAGAATCTCGGATCTCGTCTATTCCTTCCTCTTCATCTTTAGCTTTTTTGAAATCAATTTTATCTAAAACATTTCCATCTTCATCTTTTTTAAAAAAATGAGAGAAAATACTATTAGGATTATCTTTAGCATATTCAAACTGTTTTTTGAGTTCATTTATAGCTCCGTGAAAAGCGGTTTTGGACTGTTTCTTTTTAAACTCAGCTTCTTTTAAAGTCTTATCTATCTGTTCTTTGCGTTTATCTATTTTTTCTACAAATTTACTCTGTTCTTCATATTCATTTGCTGCTGATTTTCTCTTTTTTTGACTTTCTAAATTTTTAGATTTTTCTATTTCAGCTGATTTTTTCTTTAATTCTTCAAAAGATACCATAAAATATTTTTTATATGTTTTTAATATGTTTCAATTATACCATAACAAAAAAACACCTAAATTCAAGGTGTTTTTTTGTAAAAATACTTTCGAAATTTGCTATCTTAATATTCTCTCATAGTGAGCTGAGCATCGACTTTCTTTACAAAGTCAATTACCACAGAAACTGCGATCAAAAGAGAAGTTCCTCCAATAGCGAAAGCTTGAACCCCTGTCATTGCTTGAAGAAGCAAAGGAAGGATAGCGATTACTCCAAGGAAAATCGCTCCAAAGAAAGTGATTCTAGAAAGGACTCCTCCAATATAATTGGTAGTAGCTTCTCCTGGACGAAAACCCGGAATAAAAGCTCCAGACTTTTGAAGATTCTCAGAAGTCTTGGCGGTGTCAAAGGTCACCGCTGTATAGAAATAAGTAAAGAGAACAACCAATAAGAAGTAAGCAATACCGTAAGCTAAAGTATTTGACAAAAAGTCAGTGAAAAATTGAGCAATTGATTGGAGAGAAGCGTTGGCAGAATTGCCAAAAAATTGAGCAATTAGTTGAGGGAAAAGAAGAAGTGAAACCGCAAAGATAATAGGAATCACTCCGGCTTGATTCAAGCGGATTGGAAGATAAGTATTGGTAATTCCAGTTGAACCATAAAAATTACTTGCTTGTTTAGAATAAGTAATAGTGATTTGTCTTTCCGCTTCGGTCACAAAAACAATTCCCGCAATAGTCAAAGCTACCAAAAGTAAGACACCTAGAATCATTGGAATCATAGAAGAGTCAAAAGTTTGAATAACTTGAATTACACTTGTTGGCAAACTTGCCACGATACCAGCGAAGATAATCATGGAAGCTCCGTTACCAATACCATATTCAGTTATTTGTTCTCCCAACCACATAACGAGCACAGCTCCAGCAGTTATGATTAAAATATTTAAAATCATATCCTGTGGAAGAAGTTGCGGAATAATGTTTTGGGCAGACAAAAGGGCTAAAAGTGCATAACCTTGAATAATGGCTAAAGGCACTGTAAGCAATCTAGAATACTGAGTAAACTTTCTTCTACCCGCTTCACCTTCTTCATGATAAAGCTCTTTAAACTTTGGAACCAGCACGGTTAGAAGCTGCATAATAATCGATGCGGTAATGTATGGACTCACCCCAAGCATGATTATAGAGAAAGAAGAAAGTCCGCCTCCAGAAAAGATATTTAAGAAACCTAGAAAATTGTTGTTAGATAAAGCTACAGCCAAAGCTCCTTTGTCCACTCCAGGAATTGGAATAGAAGAAAGAAATCTTACTACAGCTAATATCAAAACTACAAAAAGTATTCTGTTTCTTAAAACCTTATCTTGCCAAATTCTTTTTAGAGTTTTCATATTTTAATAATTTTTTATAAAGCTTTTAGTTTTTCTTCAGCTGTCTTAGACATTGTACAGCTTTCAACTTTAATTTTCTTGGTAATTTCTCCTGTTCCCAAAATCTTTACTTTAGGTAGTTTACCATGCCTTAACTCAATTAAACCTTTAGCCAACAAAGAAGCAGGGTTTACAACTTCTCCATTTTCAAAAATATTTAGTTGCCCAACATTTACGGAAGCGAATCTTTTAGGATCCCTGAAGACTGCAGTTTTGGCTCTATTAATACCATATCCGCGAAGCTTGGGAAGCTTTTTAATAGTGTCACGCATTGCTGGACGAAGTTTTGCTCCAGCTCTAGCAGTTTGTCCTTTACCTCCACGACCAGATTGTTTACCACGTCTGCCTCCACGACCTACTTGTTTGGATTTTTTAAGAGGATTTTCTCTTTTGATTTGATGTGTTTGCATATATTTTATTTAAGCTATTTTGAAAAAATAATTTTTGAAAAATAGATTCATAAATTTACTAATAATAGATTATTTAGCGAATATAGAAAGAGCTTTCATGGTTGCTCTAGCATTATTCATTTTATTTTTGGTCCCGGAATGGAACTTTGCTGTTACGTCATTTACTCCAGCAAGAGCTAAAATTGTTCTAGCAGAAGAGCCAGCAATAATTCCTTTTCCTTTATTTGGGGTAAGCCACAACACAGATGATTTATATTTAACTTGTACGTCGTAAGGAATTTTATTGTCCTTGTCGAGTTTTAAAGTTATCATATTTTTCTTAGCTGCTTTAAAAGCTTTTTCAATAGCCGCTTGAGTATCTAAAGCTTTTCCTGTACCAAAACCAATTCTTCCATTTCCATCGCCAGCCGCTAAAGCTACAGACAAAGAAAATCTTCTACCTCCAGACACAACACGAGTCACTCTACGAATATCTATTGTTTTAGAATCAAATTCTGGTTTTTCTTTTGGAGCTCTACCGCCTCTTCCGCCAGATTTAGAAAAAGGTTTTTTCCCTCCTCCTCTTCTTTTTGGAAAAGACTTTTCTTCGGGAGCTGCTTGTTGAATGGCTTCTTTTTCAAGAATCTCCTCATTTGCAATCTCTTCTACATTTTCATTTTTTATTTCTGACATATATTTATTTAATATACAAGATTTTAAATTAAAACTCTAGACCACCTTCTCTAGCTCCTTCAGCTAAAGCTTTGACACGACCTCTATAAGGAAAACCTCCTCTATCAAAGACTACTTTTTTAATTTTAACTTTTTTAGCATTTTCAGCTAATTCTAGTCCCACTTTTTTTGCAGATTCAACTTTATTGATTTTTGAATTTAAATAAGTTTTTAGATCGCTAGCACTTGCCAAGACTTTTCCCGAATCATCATTGATGATTTGAGCATAAATAAATCTATTAGATTTAAATACCGCAAGGCGTGGCGCTTCTTCTGTCCCAGAAACTTTTGCGCGAATTTTCTTGTGCAAATTTTTTCTTTTATCAGCTTTATTTTTTACAATTACTTTTCTCATAATTTTATTTTAATAATTTTTAAGCAGCTTTTTTACCTTGCTTTCTAATAACGACCTCGTCGGCATATTTAATACCTTTTCCGTTATACGGTTCTACTGGTTTAACTTTTCTTACTTGCATAGCAAATAAAGAAACATCTTCTTTGTTGATACCGCTAACTGTAAGATTAGCCTTTTCAGCTGTTACGGCTATAGTTTTTGGAATTTCTAAAAGGATCGGATGAGAATATCCAACGTTTAACTGAAGTTTGTCTCCTTTAACTTCCCATTTAAAACCAACTCCATCGATGATTAATTTCTTTTCAAAACCTTCATTGACACCCTTAATCATATTCTCAATATGAGACATGTAAGTTCCCCAAAGAGATTTTGAATATTTGTCATTTCTCAAAGGTTCACTAGTAATACCCTCTTCAGAAATATTAATTTTGAATAAATTTTCTTTGAAGTTTTTAGACAATTCTCCTTTCGGACCTTTCACAGAGAAGATCCCATTTTCAAAGGAAACTGTGGTACCACTTGGAATATTTAATTGTTGTTTTCCTATTCTTGACATATATTTGTTTACCAAATGTTAAATAAGACTTCTCCCCCACAAAGTTCTTTGCGAGCTTCTTTGTCTGTGAGAATACCTTTTGGAGTAGAGATTATTACGAGACCTTTACCGTATTTATATTTATGAATATCACGATAACCTAAATAAACTCTTTTTGATAATTTTGAAACTCTTTCAATATTGTTAATCTTTGGAAAAATTCTAGGATGTTTTCCGGTATACTCAATAACAACTTTGATTTGTTTTTTGTTGTTACCTACATCAAGCACTTCAAAGGTTTTAATAAATCCTTCTCTTTTTAAAACTTCTAAAATAGAAACTTTAATTTTTGAGTGAGGGATAATGATATGATCTTTTTTGATAAGACCGGCATTTTTGATGCTAACTAGCATGTTTGCAATTTGATCCATATATTTGTTTTTCTTTAAATTACCAGGATGATTTCTTTACCCCAGGAATCATTCCTTCGTTTGCTAATTCACGAAAACAGATTCTGCATAAATCAAAATCGCGCATATATCCGTGTCTTCGACCACATTTAAAACATCTTCTAACTACTCTAGTAGAATATTTTGGAGCTTTTTTAGCTCTAGCTTTAACTGATGTTTTTGCCATATTTAATTAGAAATATTTTTAATAATATTTGTGCCATTAAAATATCAAGCGAAATAAAGATAATTTTTATAAAAACCTAAAAACTATATTCAAATTACTGATTATTAATAGCTAAAATATATTAACATATTTGGCAAATCCAAGCAAACGAAAATCATAAAAGCCTTCTTTTTGAAGAAGGCTTTTATGAAAGATAAAAATTAAAAGAACAAAGCTCTAACTTCATGAGGAAGTTGGAGCTTCTTCTGTATCTAATGGAGTAGATTCTGGTTCTGGGATAGGATCAGGTGTTGGTTCTGGTATCGGTTCTGATGTTGGTTTTGGAGCTGTCGTTTGTTCTGGAGCTGGTGTTGGTTCTGGTGTTGGTTCTAGGATAGGATCAAGTGTTGGAGCAACAGTTGTTTTAGGTATAATTCCTGAAGAGTCAAGCATTCCTTGAAGTTGTTCTTTTGTGACACAAATACCGTCTATACAAAGTTCTTTAGTTTCCACTTTTTCTGCTCGCAAACTTTCTACCCAAAGTTTAGTATTTATAAAGATTTCGGACAATTTTTCTAAAGCTCTTTTAACTAATTCTATAAAGTTTAATCCTGCTTCTTCTGTAGACAAATCTTCACTAGCAACCAAATGTGCAAAGATTCCTCCACTGTCTACTTTTTGATTTAACTCTTTGATTGCAGAAACAAGATATGGAGTCATGCCAGCATAATTTACACCTTTCATTTTGTCTTCATCTGTAGTGACTAGATCTGGAAAGATCTGTTCTAAGTTTTGAGCGATGAATCCTGTATGTTTTGTATCTGTATCACTTTCTGTAATCCAGTTGTACTTTACTACTTCTAATTTAGAGAGTTTATCTAAAGTAGAAGTAGAGTTTGGATCTAGAGAGACTAGGTTTAGAGTGAAGTTTTCTCCTGTATCCATATTTATTATATTCTTTTTTAAATTGATATCTGAAGAACAAGAAAGACTTGTGGTAACTGGATTAATGGTACAGTTTCCGGTGGAGTTGGTGAAGCGGGCAACGATGCCAGAGACCCCACCATTCCCAACATCTAAAGTATAAGCTGGGGCAACAATGCCAATTCCAATCCTTCCTCCCGCAACAGGAGTAGTGACAGGATTACCAGAGGTGTTTGACTGAAGTCCTGTACCAAAGAGAACTCCTCCAATGTTCATAGAGTTTGATGTTGCATTTGGTAGAGAAATATTAGTACCAATAATGATGTTGTTAGATCCTAAATTGTTTCCGGAGAAGGACATGCCGGCTTGATAACCGAAAAGATTAGAGTAGGAAGAGTTGGAAGCGTCTCTACCTGCATAATGTCCAAAGAAGTTAGAAAAAGAGGCATTAGTTGCCGCATCTCCTGCTCTTCTGCCAAAGAAGTTGGAAGAGTTTGCGCCAGGAGCATTGTATCCTGCATTAATACCGAAGAAGTTCGAGTAGAAAGCGTTGATGGATTGGAAGCCGGCACCGGAACCGTAGAAGTTGGAGTGATAGGCATTGGTTGCATTGTATCCTGCACCATAACCGAAGAAGTTAGAAGAGGAAGCATTTACTCCTGTACCAAATCCGGCCGCAGTACCAATAGCTGTAACATTATTTGCATTAGCTTGCGCCCCATCACCAATAGCAATAGATCCAGTAATTCCTGACGCGACAGATGGAATAGATGTTGGAGCGGTAGATGGCTCTGCATAATATGCAGTACTAGCGTTAACTTTTTTCCAAACCGTATCATCCCAATATAATTCTTGTTTATTTTCATCAAGATAAGAAACTCTATACGTCCCAAGTCCAGCTATACCTCGAGTCACAAACTTTACTTCACTAGAACTTGCAGATGTATAAGCAGCAGAAATAGATAAGTCAATTGGACTAGTACTAGATACACCTTTTAATTCACTGAACTCACCTCGACCAATAGCTAGAGCAGGAAGTTTTGTGTCTACAACCTGTCTAAAAGTTGAGGCGGTTACATTATGCGTTGTCTCTAACCGAAACACTTGCCCCAAAAAAGTATTTCCACCAGTCAATGCTCTTATAATATTTTGAGAAAAAACAGTTGTGGCTCTATTATCAATAAATATATTCTGTATATTATTGAATTCAAACTTTTCAGTTATAGAATTAGTATTAAAACTATCATGTATAAAATTATATTTAAAAGCATTACCAATAGTATTCCAACCAAAAGTTTTTTCCGTGGGTATTGCTATGACATTATTAGAAAACTCAATACCCATACTAGAATTTCTAAAGCCAAAAGTACCTGTTGCGCTAAGACCAGAAGATGAGATGAAGTTATAACGAAAATGATTTTGAAAATTATTGTTATAGACTGCACCATAGTATGTATTGTAATAGTTAATCCATTGCCAGGTATTATGCCCCACGCTCGTATAAATGTATGTAGTCGCTTGATTTCTGTGGGCAAATTCATTATCTTCTATGATATGATCCCCAATATACCCACTAAGCGGAATAAAAACCATATTATTTCCATCAATAATATCTTGATTTTGAGGGATCCATTCCGCTAAAGCTCTAGACTGTGTAAATCTATTATCCTGAATAAAAGGATCGTTGTCATAATTTTGGAACATATAAAAATCTTGAGATTCTCCAGTGGGGGTAAATAACAAGTTAAGAGAAACAGCTCCAGCTGAATTGTGTCCTATAAAAAGATTATCCTCAATTTGTAAATTAATCCACCAATCTTTATTAGTTACAGCATTACCAATATTATTTGCTTTGACACTAGCATAAAGAACACCTCCACTGTTGACTACCTTAAATTTTGGATAGGTTACAGCAGGAGAATATGTTTCCCCTGTTACTTGCCACCTTCTAAACTGTACATTCCTAAAATCAAAACCTACATCATTATCCTTCAACGTATCGTGTCTTTTATAAATATATCCTTTGGTAGCACCTCTGACTTGAGTCTGGTCATTCACATGGTTATACCAAATAATATCTTGAGGATAAATAGTAGACTTAGCTACCTTGTCAATTTCATTACTAGTAACTGCTGTAAGTATAAGAGGTTCTATGGGTCCAGATTTTACAACATTGGTAACAGGTTGAGTATATACAGTTTGATAGTCCGTAAGTAAATATTTTGTACCAGGAACAAGTTCAGATGCGTTAATTTTATTAATCAGATCTGCATATGTGAGAGACACTGGTTTATTAGGAGCCATTTCTTCAACATTCCAAATAACATTCACAGATCCATTCACTGATTTTGTTGTATCACCAATAGTAATATTTCTAGCTGTCCCCCAGTTAGCGGTAGTGATATTAGTTGTTCCATCAAAGAGAGTGCCGTTAATAGTTCTAGCTGTAGCTAATTTAGTAGCAGTATCTGCATTACCCACAAGATTGCCTGTAAAGGTTGGAGCGGTAATATTACCAGTGACAGTCCCTCCCGTAAGTGGAAGATACAGCCCTGCATGATTCCCCCAAGAGTAAGCAGTATCCCATTGAGTTTGTTTAGCTGTAGTTGGTATAGAATAACCAGAAGCTAGACCTAAAGCTAGCGTTCCTGAAGTGGTAATTGGTGAACCTGTAACAGTGAGTCCTGTTGGAACAGTCATAGACACAGAAGTAACAGTACCTGTAGCAATAGTCCAAGATCTGTTAGCTGAAAGATCTAAAGTCGTACCATTAATAGTGAGAGTCCTGGAGGTTGGAATAAAAACTGTAGAATCTAATCCGTCTAAAGTATCAGCATTTAAATTAGTTAGAGTTGTAGAAGATATGGCTCCGTTCACTGTAGAAGTTAAAGTGAAGCTATTAGTAGAAGTAGAAACTTCTAGAAGATTAGTAGTACCAGAGTTAATTACTGATTG
>DHTA01000002.1:0-407 GCA_002408565.1 Patescibacteria group bacterium UBA5272
TGTAATGACGGAAGTTATGCAGCTCATGCTGGAGCTTGTCCATCAACCGGTGGTTCTACATACTATCCAAACTACTATACTCCTACAGTAACTTGTCCAGACGGATCTCTTCCAGATTGGAATGGTAATTGTCCAACAGGATCTACCTATTATCCTAATTATTATCCTAATTATTATACCCCTTCAATAATTTGTCCAGATGGGTCTGTGGTTGATTATCAGTGGCAATGTCCAGTTGGTTATTTACAACCTAATTTTAATTATCCTATTTATCAATCTCCTATTGTTTATCCTCCTACGATTATAGATCCAGTGCCTCCTGTAACACCGGTTAATCCAACTTATCAATGTTGGGATGGAAGTGTAGTTTATAATTTATCTTTATGTCCAGCTCAATATCAAACTTG
>DHTA01000002.1:619-942 GCA_002408565.1 Patescibacteria group bacterium UBA5272
GTTTTAACTACACAACAATGTCCGTCTTTACCTCAAATTACTTGTTGGGATGGATCAAAAGTTTATAATATTGCTTATTGTCCTGTTCAGTATAAAACTTGTTGGGACGGATCAAAAGTTACAGACCTTTCACAATGTCCTACTCAATATAAGACTTGTCCTGACGGATCAAAAGTTTTAATTTCTCAAGAATGCCCTCAATATCAAACTTGTTGGGATGGATCAAAGGTTTTGGTTGGTCAAGTTTGTCCAACCCAATATCAAACTTGCTGGGACGGTTCAAAGATTCCTGTGAATCAAACTTGTCCAGCTCAATATCAAAC
>DHTA01000002.1:1178-21732 GCA_002408565.1 Patescibacteria group bacterium UBA5272
GTTTTAACTACACAACAATGTCCAACTCCAAAATTAGTTAATTGTTGGGACGGAACAAGAGCAATCGATATTTCTTATTGTCCTCCACAATACAAAACTTGTCCAGATGGCACTAAAGTTCTTGTAAATCAAGAATGTACAACTTATAAAACCTGTTGGGATGGATCAAGGGTGACAGATATGACATATTGTCCTCCACAATACAAAACTTGTCCAGATGGAGCAAGGATTCCCGTGAATCAAGAATGTACAATTTATCAAACTTGCTGGGACGGTTCAAAGATTCCTATGAATCAAGTTTGCCCAATACGAACCCAAACCTGTCCAAATGGTCAAGTGATTCCAATCACTCAAACTTGTCCAACACAAACTCAAACTTGTTGGAACGGTCTTGTGATTCCAGTATTTCAAACTTGTCCAGCTCAATATCAAACCTGTTGGGATGGATCTATTGTTCCCGTAAATCAGTCTTGTCCAACCAAAACTCAAACTACAGTCATAGTCAAAAAAGTAGAAGTTAGAGAGCATACAGTCATTACAAATCTTGCTACAAAAGTTACAAAAAATTCTGCACAATGTAATGCTGTAGGGCTTATAGTTGACGGTGTCAGCTCTGTGGGATGGTTCGAATATGGAGAGACTGTGGATGTAAATAAAAACACAAACTCTGCTTCTATTGGTGGCGCTCCAGAAGCCTCTTTCTCAAATATAATTACTGGTCTTAAACCAAATACCACCTATTATTGTAGAGCAGTAATGGCCAATAAAGACGGAACTTATAAAGGAAAAGTTGTTTCTTTCAAAACTTTAGGAGACACAAAGATTACTTATCCAGCACCTAAAGCTCCTACTAAACAAGCTCCAAAAACTAAAACAGAATTTGTTTGTGCTGACGGTTCAATTGCTGTAGCAAGGACAGTGCTTGTTGGAGAAACTATTAATGCCGGAGGAAAACTTCTTAAGGTTAATATAGAAAGAAATGTGCCAGAATTAATCCAGGGAAATGTTCTTAATTACAGAGTAACTGTTGAAAATATTTCAGACATAGCTGTTTCGGGAGTAGAAATAAAGATTGTTCTCCCGGGAGAAATGTCTTTTGTGGATGTCGTTACTACTGGAGGTGTGATGGTTCAAGACAATATTATGACTATTCCACTAAACTCTATTAATGCAGAAGAAGTTAAAACACTTATTATTCCAGTCAAAGTTTCCTCAGAAGCTTTAGTTGGGAAAACTGTCGTTTCTACAGTGTATGTTTCTTATAATCTTCCAGTTGAAGGATCGCAAATAGTGAGAGACGAAGTTTCAGCTTATATGGTAGCTAATATTGTTGGAGTTGATGGAAAAGACGTTTCTTCTTCAAAATCTTTTGTTTCAAAGATATTTCCACAAACTCTTCTTGGGTGGCTAGTTTTCTTTGCTGTTATTCTTATTTTAGTAGTCCTAATTATGAATATCTTAAAATGGATTGCTGACAGAAAAAAAGAAAAAGAAGAAGAAGTTATTCACCATCATATTTCTTAAAAAATTAAAAATAAAAACTCCTGGTTTCAGGAGTTTTTATTTTTATGAATTAATGATATTATTTTCAATATTAATTATGAATAAAGAGTATTTAAAAGTAAAAGAAAATGATTTGGAAAATGTGGCAAGAGATTTTTCTAAGCTTTTGAAAAATTTTTCGAATCAAAATGAAAGGTCTTGTATAGTTTTTTTGCAAGGGGATCTTGGGGCAGGTAAAACGACTTTTGTTAAAAAATTAGCTAAGATTTTAGAAATAAAAGAAAATGTTATTTCTCCAACTTTTGTTCTAAGAAAAGATTATGGAAATATTATTCATGTGGATGGATACAGATTTGAAAAAGAAGAAGAAGGTAAAATTTTGTCTCTAGATAAAGAGTTGCAAGATAAAGGAAAGATTATTTTGATTGAGTGGCCAGAAAGATTTGCTAAAGCTATAAATTTGAAGCCAGATTTTATTCTTGAGTTTACTTATCTTAATAACGAAGAAAGAAATATGTCTATTAAAAGTACTTAAAAAATGCTAAAATCAAGACAAGAGATATGAAAAAACGACTTGTCTTACTAGATTCTCACGCTTTACTTCATAGAGCTTATCACGCTCTTCCTGGATTTGCTACGTATGACGGTCGTCCCACGGGAGCTTTATTTGGTTTTGTGAAAATGATTATTAAAATCAGGGATGAATTAAAACCAGATTATGTAATAGCTTGTTTTGATAGAAAAGAAGCAACTTTTCGACACGAAAGTTACGAAAATTATAAAGCGCATAGAGCAAAATCTGATGAAGAATTGGTTTCCCAACTTGAAGAAGCTCCAAAAATTTGCCAAGCTTTGAATATTCCAGTTTATTCTTTAGCTGGTTTTGAGGCGGATGATCTTTTGGGGACTATAGTTGAAGATTTTCAAAAAAAAGATTTTCGAATTGGTGAAAATCTTTTTGAAGTTTTTATTGCTTCAGGAGATTTGGATACTATGCAACTTTTAGACAAAGAAGAAAATGTAAAGGTTTATACTTTAAAAAAGGGTTTAGGAGAAACCATAATCTATAAACATCCTGATGTTATTAAAAGATTTTCTTTTACCCCAGAACAAATTCCAGACTTTAAAGGTCTTCGCGGGGATCCTTCAGACAACATTATTGGTATCAAGGGGGTGGGTGAAAAGACTGCCGCTACTCTTATAAAACTTTTTGGAAGTATAGAAAATATGTATGATTTAGTACATGCAGATTTAGAGAAATTTAAAAGTTTTTGTAAAGAGAAAAAAGAAAATAAACTTACAGACAGAATTATTAATTTAATCATTAAAGGAGAAGAGGAGGCTTTATTTTCTAAGACTTTAGCTACTATCAAAAAAGATGTGCCAATTGACTTCTCTGTTCCAGAAAAAGAGTGGTTGGAAGGTTTTGACGATGAAGAGTTTCAAAAGATCTGCAAGGAGTTTGAGTTTCGTAGTTTTAAAAACGCTTTCAATAAAAACAGTTTCAAAGATACTAAAAAAAATACTATCGAAAAAGAATTAGAGATTGGTGGCCTTGGGTATGAATCTTTAGAAAAGTATTATGAAGAAGAAAAAAGTTTGTCCGAGTTAAAAGTTTTAATGAATTTATGGAATAGTGAAATCACTAATCCTGATTTAGAAACAATTTTAGAAGAAACTTCAGCGGATTCCAAAGAAGAAGCCAGAGAATTTTTAGAAGAAAGATTAAAAGCAGAAAATCTTTGGGAAATTTATAATTTAATAGAAAAACCAGTCATTCCAATTTTAGAAAAAATGAAGAAAAATGGTATTCTTCTTGATAAAAATATTTTACAAGAGCAAAGCAAAGTTTTACATGCGAGGTTGAAAGAAATAGAAAAAGAGATTTTTAAAGAAGCAGAAGAAGAATTTAATATTTCTTCCCCAAAACAGCTTGGCTATATTCTTTATGAAAAATTAAAAATAGGAGAGAAAATCAAAAAGACAGCTGGCGGAGCTCCCACTACCAATGCTGCCCAATTGGAAAAATTAAAAGAGAATAATAAAATTGTAGCCAATGTCTTGGATCATAGAGAGCTTAGTAAATTACTTTCGACTTATATCGACACTTTACCAAATCATGTGGAAGAAGATGGTAGAATACGTTCCAGTTTCATACAGTCTGGGACTTCTACAGGAAGATTTTCTTCTGAAAATCCTAATCTTCAAAATCTTCCCGTGAAAAGCGAAGAAGGATTAAATGTGCGAAAAGCTTTTATAGCAGAAAAAGGATTTAGTTTTTTGTCTGTAGATTATTCTCAGATTGATCTGCGAAGTGTGGCTATTTTATCTAAAGACCCAAACCTTTTAGAAATTTTTCAAAAAGGGACAGATGTGCACGCTGGAGTGGCGGCTAAAGTTTTTAATATTGATCAAAGTGAGGTGAGCAGTGATATGCGTCGCAAAGCTAAGACTATAAACTTTGGCATACTTTATGGTATGGGGGTGACAGCCTTAAAAGATTCTATGCAAGTTGACAGAAAAGAAGCTCAAGATTTTTACGATGAATACAAAAAAACTTTTCATGTCATGATAGATTATTTAGAGAGGGTAAAAATTGATGCCAAAAGAGATGGTTATACCGAAACTCTTTTTAAAAGAAGAAGACAAATTCCCTTACTTAACTCCAAGCTACCTTTTCTAAAGGCTCAAGGAGAAAGGATTGCTATCAATGCTCCAGTGCAAGGGACTACAGCAGACATTTTGAAATTAGCCATGATTGATGTTGATGAATATATACAAAAAAATAATCTGGAAAACGATGTAAAAATTTTACTTCAAATACATGATGAATTAATTTTGGAGGTCAGAGAAGATTTGATTGATAAAATCTCTGAAGATGTAAAAGAAATTATGGAAAAAGTTTTAGAAAAAAGAATAAAAAATATTGAGTGGCAAAATATTATGCTTCAAAATACAGCTGTGACAGAAGTTTCTCTTAAAGTCGATAAGGAAATAGGTAAAAATTTGTTTGAAGTAAAATAGAGTTTATGTTTTATATTATTTTTGGTACCAACTTTAAAAAAAGAGAAGCTTCTCGAGAAAAAATTCATCAAGCTTTAAAAACTAAAAAAATCGATTTCGATAGTCTTTTAGAAGTTCCTAAAATCAGTAAAGAAAATTTTTCTCTTTTAGCAAACTATTATGGTGGAGCTTCTCTTTTTGGGGAAAAGGTTTTAATAAACGCTGAAGATTTGTTGACCAAAGAAGAGTCTAGAGAATATATTTATAAACATTTGGAAGACATGACAAAAAGTGACAATATTTTTATTCTAGATGAACCTTTTGCTTTGGCGGCCACTTTTCAAAAATTAGAAAGGGAGTTAGATAAATTAGATATCAAAGAAAATATTTTTGATTGTAGGGAGACATTAGTCAAAAAAGATGTGGAACCATTTTATTTATGTGAATTGATAGAAAAAAGAGATAAAAAAAATGCCTGGCAAGAATGGAAGAAACTTTATTTGGAGTGGGAGGATTCTGAAGCTCAAGCAATACACGGAGCTCTTTGGTGGAAATGGAAAATGATGTGGTCTGCCTATTTAGATGGAGATAGAAATAATTTTTTTAGAGTCTATAGACTCTCTTCCAAAGAGATAAGATATTCAAAAAGAGAGTTGGAAGAATTTGGAAAAGAAATTTCTTTGATGGTCATGAAGGCTAATAACGGAGAGCTAGATTTGATGAGAAGTTTGGAAAAATTTATACTTAAAATTTAGTTAGGGGAGGAAAATAGACCTTGACAAAAGTTCTTTTAAAGTGTACACTTTTATTTGTAGGTGGGTTTATAAGAATTATTAAAGAATAGTAAAATTATGAAAAAGTCTTTATTTATAGTATTTGTTTTAGCATTCGCGGTAGTTGGGGTTTTGTCTTTTGATAAAACCGAGACAGCAGAAGCTGGATATTATTATACCTCTCCTGCTCCATATACCCATCCTTGGTCAAGTACACCATTAGGTTTTAGTTTGGGTGGTAATTATTACAACAACAATAGTAATTATTACAATGGATACAATTCATATTATCCATCATATTCATACGGTTCTTATTATCCCTCATACTCAAACTATTCTTCATATCCATACTATGGCAGTTCTTATTATGGTAATAGCTATTACCCATATAGTAGTGGATACGGATACGGATACGGGTATGGAAGTGGATATGGGTACGGATATGGCAGCAGTTATGGAAACTATGGATACAATCCGGGCGGATGGTATGGAGGAGTCACTTTTAGCTGGTAATATTTAAATACAAAAACAAAATCACTCACAATGAGTGATTTTGTTTTTGTTTCTAGACTTTTAGTTCAAAATTTGGTATTATTACAAAATAATTTTGCCCCTATAGCTCAGCCGGTAGAGCAGCTGCCTTTTAAGCAGAAGGTCGTAGGTTCGATTCCTACTGGGGGCACCAGAAAAAACTACATTAAATTCTCACATGATATAATTTACTTATAATAGATTATGTCTACTTTTTGGAAAATATTTATAGGATTTTGGGTGATTTGGTTGATTTGGTATTGGACAGGCGGTCCACAAAGGACTACAGGTGTAAAGCCTTATTTAAAATATAACTACGATACTACACAGATTCAGCGCTCTGGTGTGGATTTAGAAACTGGAGTTAGAGAAATGCTTCCAAAGGAATCACAAATTAATTCTGGAGTTGAAATTATTGAAAACAATTTAACCAACCCTTCTTTTACCCAACCAATTTATTAATTATTTTTGACAGTGTGGGCAAAAGACAGTGGTACGTCCAGCCACAATTTTCTTCTGAAGAATGTTTTTACAAACTAAACATTTTTGTCCGGCTTTTCCGTAGACTTTGTGTAGCTTGGCATAGTTGCCTCGACTCCCGTCCGCTAAAAGATAATTAGAAACAGATGAACCTCCATGTTCTATAGCTAGAGCTAAAATGTTTTTTATATTTTTATACAAGAGAGTAATTTCTTTATCGGTTAGATTTTTACAAATTCTTTCTCCCAAAATTTTGGAAGCAAAACAGATTTCGTCTGTGTAAATATTTCCACAGCCTGTAACAACACTTTGTTCCAAAAGTACAGTTTTAATATTTTTATTTTTCTCTCTAATTTCATTTTTGAAGTAAGGAAGAGTGAACTCTTTCTGAAATGGATCAAGACCAATATTTTTAAAATGTCCTTTTTCGCGAGCTTCCAAAGTGTTTTTATAATGAAGCATATAGCCAAACATGCGCACATCGTTATAAAATAATTTTCCGTTATTTAATTCGAAAACGAGGCAAGTGTGTTTGTTGGGCAAATCATTGATATAGCTTTCAGTAATAGGATGCCCCCCTAAAGTTTTTTCTCTCTTTTGGTCGACAAAAACAAGTTGGCCAGTCATTTTTAAATGTGTAAGTAAAATACTTTTATCATCCAATTCAAAAATTAAATTTTTGGCAATTCTTTGAACGTTTTTAATTTTTTTATTTTTTAAACCTTCTTTAAATTTTTTAGTCTTGGCTTCTGAAGCTATTCTTTTTATACCATTTCCAGCAATAATTTTAGGTTTTAAAACTTGTACTGAAAGTATTTTTTTGTCTAAAATCTTTTTATTTAATCCGAGACGAAGAGCTTCTACTTCTGGCAATTCTGGCATATTATCTCAAATCTTTTAATATCTCTTTAATGATTTCACTGGCTTGCATATTGTTGAAAGCTTGTGGATTATCTTGTTTTATCTTGTTAATTATATTATTCACATCTTTTTCACTGTAACCAAGAGAAATGAGTGCAAGATGAGCGTCTTTTTCTTCGGATAAGTTTCTGTCCACTTTTTCCACTTTTATGAAATGAGAGAGTTTGCCTTTTAATTCAATAATAATCTTCTCACAACTTCTTTTCCCGAGGCCTGGTATCCCAGAAAGAAGAGAGACATCATCGTTTTCCACAGCCAAAGCGACATTGTTCACATTGGAAACAGAAAGTATGTTTAGGGCTGAACGGGGACCGATTCCGGAAACAGTAATAAGTTTTTCAAACATTTGCAACTCTTCTTTTTCCGCAAACCCATACAAATCTATAGCATCGTCTTTGACTACGGTATAAATAAAAAATTCCATATTTTCTCCTTCATTTTTTGAAAGTAAAATATTAACTGTAGAGAAAATTTTATAACCTACTCCCGAACCAGTTAAAAGCGTTAAAGACTTCTCGTTAATTTCTTGAATTGTGCCAATTAAGTAGCTAATCATATATAGTTAATTCTAACATTTTTCAAAAAAAGTGTATAATATAATTATTAAACAACAAAAATTATGCATTATTTTATTGAAGCTATTACTACAAAATATTTTGATTTCAAGTCTCGAGCCAGAAGATCAGAATTTTGGTCCGTGTGTTTATTTAGTTTTCTTATAAGTTTGGTTTTTATGTTTTTAATACTTCTTTCATTTCGTTTTGATTGGGCATTTTTGGGAGGAGTTTTGATAGGTCTTTATATAATTTGGTATTTCTTTATGATCATACCAAGTTTGGCGGTCGCTTTCCGAAGATTGCATGACGCAGGATTTAGTGGTTGGTGGTTTTTACTCAGTTTAATACCATTTTTTGGAAGTGTAACCCTTTTAGTATTTTACTTTTTAGATAGTCAAAAAGGAATAAATAAGTGGGGGATTAATCCAAAAGGTTTATAAAATCTGTATAAAATAAAACTCCCAGAAATGGGAGTTTTATTTTATTAAAAACTAGAAATATTGTTTTTAGTGTTCGTGAGAATCATGATCGTGATCATGGCCAGAGTCTTCAAAATCTTTAATATTTTCTGGTCTAGTCTTTCCGCAAACACAGGTTCCGTTTTCACAAATACAAACTTCTTCTAAATCTTGGCAACAAGGGCAACATCTTTTTACTGCAAAATAATAAATCAGAGCTCCGAAAATATTAGCAAACCAGAGAACCAAAATCCAGACTGGTTTATAGTCGATATCGTGTTTGATAGCATGTACCATCATCCAAACCCAAAAAGCTAATAATGAAATAGCAAGAAGCGCAAAGATCAAGCTTAGACCAACAAAAGCTCCTGCGAAAGCAGGGAATTTGTTTTCAAGAAGATTTCTTTGCCAGTCCAAACGATTTATATTTTGGTCAAACCTTTGGAAATCTTGATTAAATCTATTCCCATACATATTCCCCATTCCCCACATTCTCCAGTTAAAATCCTCGGAGAGAGAAGTGTTTGCTGGAATGGGTTCATCTATGATTACCTGTTGAGCATTTACCAAAGAAGCTCCTCCAATAAAAATAGCAACCGCAACCACTAAAACGTTAATTTTTGATAATATATTTTTCATAATATTTTGTTTGTAACTTTTGATTAATACAAACATATTATAAACCAAAAACTGAATTAGTAAGTCTTGACAAGCACACTTCCAAATAGAGCTTTATTTTTTTGTGAAAATGTAGTATCATATATCTTAATTTAGAATATAAATAAAACAATTATTAAAACAATATGGCAGTAACCAAAACAGCAAAAAGAGCTATCCGCTCCGCAACAAATAGAAGAGTTGTGAATGATCAAAGAAAAAAAATTATGAAAGAGTCTGTAAAAACAACTCGATCTTTGATTTCCAAAAATGATAAAAAAGAAGCCGAAAAGAATCTTCCTTCCACTTTTGCCGCCTTAGATAAGGCAGCAAAAAGAGGAATCATTAAAAAAGGTGCCGCAAGTAGAAAAAAATCTAGACTTGCAAAAGCGGTAGCGAAAATTTAAATCACGAGCCCTTCCTCAATAGAGGGAGGGTTTTGCTCTCGTAGTTCAACGGATAGAATACAGGTTTGCGGTACCTGCGATTGAGGTTCGATTCCTCACGAGAGCACAAATTATTTATCCCAGATTTTATAAGCTAAAATTGCAAAGGCGATAGTCACATTTAAAGATTCTTTTAATCCAAGCATTGGGATCTCTGTAATTTTATCTGAAAGATTTAAGACTTCTTTTTGTACACCAGCAGTCTCGCTACCAAGAATTAGAGCAATATTTTCATTTTCTATTTTTAAATCTTTATAATCAACAGATTTTTCATCTTGCTCTAAAGTAAGAATTTCAAATTTTTTTTCTTTCAATTCTTCTATAACTTCTAAAACATTTTCTCTATATTCCCAAGAGATTTCGTCTTCTGAGCCGAGAGAAGTTTTTACAAAGTCTTTTCGTTTTTTATTTTGGTTTTCAAATTTTTTAGCTGTTTCAAAAGGGATAGGGGTAATTCCACAAAGAAAAATTTTATCAACTCCAATACCTGAACTGGTTCTAAAAATTGAGCCCACATTTAAGGCTGAACGAATATTGTCTAAAATTACTATTCTCATAAGAAGTTGATTTTAATATAGAAAAGAAAAAAATAAAAGCGGAGAGATTCCGCTTTTATTTTTTATTTTTAAATTTAATTTATAGATTCTTCTATTTTTTCTTTAATTTCTTCTACTTCTTCTTTTATGTCTTCTTTCAAATCTTCTATTTTTTCTTGAATATTTTCTTTTATATCCTCAATTGTGTCTTCTATTTTTTCTGGAGTGTTTTTAGCTTCCTTTTTTGTCTTTTTAAATAATTTTTTGATTTTATTTACTAAACTCATATATTTTCATTGTAATTCTTTATTAATAAGATTTCATTGGTAGAATTAAAGTATAGCATTTTAAAGCTGATTATGCTATACTTTTTAAGCTTTAAATAGGGAAGTGTGGCCGAGTGGTTGAAGGCACCGGTCTTGAAAACCGGCATGGGGCAACTCATCGTGAGTTCGAATCTCACCACTTCCGCCAAAGATTAATTTAAAATAATATAAAAATATTATTCGTCTTGTTATTTATACGAATTTCTTTTTTTGAAATATCTCCAAATTAAAATAATAGTTACTGTCGAAAGAATTATTAAAACTATATTCTTATATTCGTCTACAAGAGTCACAACGTTTCTCCAGTTTTCTCCAAGAAAAGCTCCGGCTGAAATTAAAAGTGTATTCCAAACCAAAGATCCAAAAGCGGTGTAGAGGGTAAATTTTGGTAAATTCATTTTTACCATGCCGGCTGGTATTGAGATCAAACTACGAACAATTGGCACACACCTTCCAAAGAATACCGCTACTCCTTCCCATTTTTCAAAAAATTTTACCGTTTTTTCAACTTCATTTTTTTTGAAACCTAATCTTTTGATCCATTTTTTTTCTAACCAAGTTTCTAACTTGTTTACATTGAGAAGCGTTCCAATCCAATAAAGAATAAAAGCTCCAAATATTGAACCTAGGGTAGCAAAGATTATTAATCCAAAAACAGTGACTTCAGACTTTTCTAAAGTCGTCACAAATCCGCCGAAAGGAAGAATGATTTCTGAAGGAATTGGAGGAAATATATTTTCTATAAATATTAAAAACAACATTCCCCAATAACCAAATTGATTCATTATGTTAGTGATAAATATTTCCATAAAGAGTTATTCATATTCTATCAGAAAAACGGTATAATAATCTAAATATTTATGATAGACACATTTCTGCAAAGTGTAGCCTCTTTTTTAGCTTCCTATAAATACTTATTTTTGGTTGTAGCGGCTTTATTGGAGGGGAGGGTTTTAGGGATTCTGGCTGGATTTTTAGTAAATATTAAAGAATTAGCTTTTTGGCCAACTTACTTAATTTTGGTTTTTGGAAATTTAATACCAGACACCTTGTATTATTTTTTAGGAAAGCTTGGATTAAATTTAAAATTTATAAAAAAGTATGAGGAAAAGATTCAGTCTTTGGAGAAATTTTGGGGAGAACATCCTGGCAAAATGATTATTTTTGGTAAAGTCACTATGGTTTTTATAGTGCCGATATTAATTTTGTCAGGACTTGTTAAATATCCTTTAGCTAAAGTTTTAAAATATTCTATAGGGACAGACTTGGTGCTCGTTCTACTACTTTTGGGTATAGGATATTTTTTTGGAAATGTCTTTGGAGATAATTATAGATATTTTTTCTTTATCTTTACTCTATTAATTATAGTTTCACTTTTTATCTTTTTTGTACTAAAATATTCTAGTAGGAATAAAAGGAATAAAAATTAATCTTTTCTAAAGACTAAAAAAGACAATAAAAAATATATGGAAAATATAGAACAAAAGGACTTAGTGGATGAAAAAAATAAAGACAAAAGAACTAAAATGTTGATTGCTTTAATTTTAATAGTAATTTTAGCTACTTTTATAACTCGTTTTTATACAAAAGATAGACCAGCGGAGACTTCGACAACCAGCTCTAGCACTGAAATATTTGTATCTGAAAGTTGGCTCGCTGGAGAAGATGGTGGTTTTTCTTTTAAATTTCCAGAAAGTTTTGGGACTAAGTATATTAGTCCAGTTGATTGGCCAATCAAAATAAATCTTTACGAACAAGAATTTTCTTGTTTAGAGGCTGGAGAAGAAGTTCTTCCAGCTGGGCAAACCAAAAAAGAAATGATTAATGATAAAGAATATTGTGTAACCAGAGAAAGTGAGGGAGCTGCTGGGAGTGTTTATACCAATTATGCTTACGCTCTTTCTTTCGAAGGAAAGACTTTAATTATGACTTTTAGCTCTAAAGCTACGCAATGTATGAATTATGACAATCCTGAGCAAACAGAATGTATTGTCGAAAGAGAAAGCTTTAATATCTCACTTTTAATTGATCAAATTGCTAGCACTCTTAAAAAACTAAATTAGTTGCTTTAAGATTAAAGTAGTATAATAAGGTGTATGAAAAGAAATCAAATTGTCTTATTAATATTGTTAATCATCACTTTAACGGCTTTAATTTTCTCATTTTGGAAAATATCTAAAAATTCTAAAAATTCCAATCAGATTCCAGCAACTACATCTATAATGTCTAATTCGGCAAAGAGTGATTTTGTCGAAGAAAGGGCTATTACTGACAAGAATGATTTTTATGAGATTTCGGTCAAATATCCAGTTGACTCTAGAGACATAAAAAAAGAAATAGAAACTTTTATTTCTTATCTTGTAGAAAATAAACAACAGGAGTGGAAAGTTGGGGGAGAAATTTATAATGAAGAAAAAGCTTTGTCTGATCTTTATCCAGACAGGCCGGAAATGGTTTATAGTTATGATATTTCTTACGAAACCTTTGAATCCCTAAACAAAGGCACAGTTTCTTATGTATTTACTATTTATCAATTTTCAGGAGGAGCTCACGGGAGTGCCCAAATTAACACTTTTACTTTTAATAATGAAGGAAGAGTCAATATCGAAGACGTGTTAAATATTTCTGAGAATAATAATGATATAGAGTTGAGCCGAATTTTGGCAGCAAAAATTAAAAAAGAGCAAAACGGAATGTTTATGGAAGATATGATGATGGAAGGTATGGGGCTCGCTTATTTGAAAGCTGACGGAGTAACTCTTGATAAAGAAAAGTGTAATTGTGATGGATTTTTTTACGGATCCAATCTTCAAAATTTTTATATTCTTGATGAAGGTATAACTTTTTTATTTAATCAATATCAAATAGCTCCAGGAGCTTTAGGTGTTATAAAAACAACTTTAGACTGGGAGACTTTGTATCCATATCTTAAATCTTAAAGATTTATTAAAAAACAAACCTTATTTTAAGGTTTGTTTTTTAATCTTTTTAGCTTATAATGTGCTCATTGTGATGAGGGCAAAAAGCAAAGATGAAGCAAAATTAAACCCTTTTGCAAAAGCTCTTCTTTTGGGAGTATTATTTTTCTTGCCTTTTTTAATAAGCAACATTTTGACAGCAGATTATTTTGAAAGAAAAAATGCGGTTTCTTTAGAAGAAGAGGTGGAATTTTTTGAAAAAGCTTTAAATGCGGAAGAGTTGACTCAGTTGTACGGAAAAAATATAGACTCTGACAAGGTGAAAGTTTTACCAAAAAATAAGGTAGTGATTTTAGGATACCATCAGATACGAGAAATAGAGTCTATTGATGGCCCTAAAACTAGACTTTTTATTACTTCTCCTAAAATTTTTGAAAAAGAAATGAAGCTCTTAAAAGACAAGGGCTACACTTCGATTTCTTTAGTGGAATATATAAATCATCTAAAAAATGAAAAAGAAAATCCTATTCCAGAAAAATCTGTCGTCATCACTTTTGATGATGGTTATGTCACTCAATATACAGAAGCTTTTCCAATTTTGAAAAAATACGGTATGAGAGCTACCTTGTTTTTATATATGGATTGTATTGATAAATATCCGGCTTGCCTAAGCTCTTTACAAATAAAAGAAATGCTTGATAGTGGAATAACTGTAGCCAACCATACTTTACGACACACATTTTTACCAGAACAAAGAGAGAGTATTATAAAAAAAGAAATTTTAGACAATCAAAATTTATTGGAGAAAACATTTGGAAAAGAAAATGTTGAAAAGGTTTTAGCTTATCCCTATGGAGGACAAAATGAAAAAATAAAATTCTTAGTTCAAAATTTAGGGTACTCAGGAGCGGTAGGAATCACTAGAGGAACAGGAAAAGACGCTTATAATATTTTTAATTTAGACAGATATTTAATGGGGGACAAAATCGAGCTTTTTGAAGAATTGTTTAAAGACTAAAATTAACCAGTTGAAAACCCCCGAAGATTCGGGGGTTTTCAACTTACGTAAACTTCTCTGGTATTTAAGTTTACTTAAGTATTATATAAAATCCAGTAAAAAATGCAAATAATAAGCTTAACATTTGTGGAAAAGTTTTAACGTGGTAAAATTTAGCTAAATCCTATGTTAGAAAAAATATTGAGAAAAATTGAAAAACTCATACCTAAAAAACTTTATAGATTAGTTCAACCAATTTATCATTTTTTGTTAGCTATTACAGGAACTATTCTCTACGGTTTCCCGGCTCACAAGATGATTATGGTGGGGGTGACGGGTACTAAAGGAAAGACTTCTACGGCAAATTTTATACATTCCGTCCTTTCAGAGACTGGACAGAAAATAGGACTTATTTCTACGGCTAATATTAAAATTGGAGAAAAAGATCTTCCAAATAAATATCATATGAGTATGCCAGGAAGATTTATTTTGCAAAAGACTTTAAAGCAAATGAGGGATGCTGGATGTAAATATGTGGTTCTAGAAGTAACTAGTGAAGGAGTAAAACAATTCAGGCATTTAGGTTTGTTTTTGGATGTGGCAGTTTTTACCAATCTTTCTCCAGAGCATTTAGCTTCACACGGAGGATCTTTTGAAAAATACCGAGCAGCTAAAATGAGAATTTTTAAAAAGAAACTTTTCAATAGTTTAAAACTGGTCTTGGTAAACGAGGACGATGAAAATGCAAAATTCTTTTTGGAAGCAAGTAGTGCAGAGAATATAAAATTTTCTTTAGAAGATGTTTCAAAAATAGAAGAAGGAGATTCTGGAATAAGTTTTAAATATAAAGGCTCAGATTTTAAATTAAATACTTTAGGGAAGTTTAATATTTACAATGCTCTTCCCGCCATAATTTTAGGAGAAAGATATGAGCTAGACTTTACTCAGATTCAAGACGGTCTTTCAGGTCTGAGCTTGATTCCTGGAAGAATGGAGGAAATAAAAGAAGGTCAAGATTTCAAGGTTATTGTTGATTATGCTCATGAAAAACTAAGCATGAACAATTTGCTTGATACAGCTAAAAATTTAAAAAAAGACGATAATAATAAAATTATTATAGTGCTTGGCGGTGACGGAGGAGGAAGAGATGAGCAACGTCTTTATGATATGGGAAAAGCGGTTGGTGAAAAGGCGGATATGGTTATAGTTTCCAATTCTGATCCTTATTTTGACGACGAAATGACTTTGTCCAAAAAAATTGCCGACGAAGCAGTCAGAGCTGGGAAGGTTTATAATGAAAACCTTTTTATTCTTCTAGATAGGGGTGAAGCTATTAAGAAAGCTGTCGAATTAGCTAAAAAGGACGACATAGTTTTATTGGCTACCAGAGGCTCACTTAATACTATGAGTATTAAAGGTAAAAAAGTTTCTAGTGATGATAGACTGATAGCCAGAGAAGTTTTAAAAAATTTATTAAATAAAGGCTAAATTGATTGGTGATAAATTTTTATGAAAAAATATTTAGCCATAGATTATGGAAGTAAAAAAATAGGAGTTGCCGTTTCCGACGCAGAAGGAAAATTTGCTTTTCCTTTTTCTATTATTCTAAATAAAAATAAAGATAAATCTTTAGAAGAAATTATTCAGATTTTAAAAGAAAAACAGATAAAGGATGTAGTTGTAGGAGAGAGTGTGAATTTGAGAGGGGAGGCGAATAGTATTTTAGGAGAAAGTAAAATTTTTGTTAAAAAATTACAAGAAAAAATAGATATAGAAATATTTTTTGAAAAAGAGTGGCTTTCTACTGTAGAAGCTAGAAGATTTGATGATAGAAAAAATGCTGACGATTCTGCGGCAGCGATTATTTTACAGAGATTTTTAGACAAAAAGAACAGGGGATAAATATTTGCAACTTCTTAGCTTTTTGTTACACTATTTATTGTGAGCTAAATTGTTCTTTATGACAAACTCTAGGCCTTCATTGGAATACAGGATAGAGAAAGCTTTTGGAATATTTTGCTCATTTTGCACAAAGACCCTAAATCTTTTTAAGAGTTAGGGTTTTTTCTTAAAATAAAAAGTGATATAATCGGAAAAATCTGTTTCGTGCTAATTTAATCAGACACAGTATAATTAAAATATGATAAATATAGAAGATTTGGCAAAGGTGGAAATTAAAATTGGAAAAATTTTGGAGGTAGAAGAAGTGGAGGATAGTGAAAAGCTTTATAAGCTTTTCGTGGATTTTGGAGAAGAAAATCCTAGACAAGTTGTTTCTGGAATTAAAAAATATTTTGAAAAAGATTTTCTTTTAAATAAACAATTTGCTTTTGTGACCAATTTGGAGCCAAGGAAAATTATGAGACTGGAATCTCAGGCTATGATATTGGCAACAGGAGAAGATACTTTAGCGTTGCTCACTCCAACAACTGAAATGCCGGCCGGTTCTCAAATGAGATAAGAAGAATTTTTCTTGTTGTGTTAAAATAAATATATAAATATGTCTAAATTCTTTAAAGATAGATTCCAAGACAGAGATTATATTCCAACTATTGGAGTTCTGGAAGAAGAGCGTCTTTTAGGGGTCAATCATATTTGCATTCACGAAGATTGTGTAATTTTAAACGATCTTGTTATACCTTTTGGAGCAAAAGACATAGAAGAAAAAACCACTTTTGTAATTGATGATATTTTAGACACCATTATACCCATTATCCAAAAACCTGAGAACAAAGAAAAAACTGTCACCATTTGTGGTTCTCCAACTGTAAAAAGAATGCTCGGCAGAAAATTGGAAGATAGAACTAAAAGAAAGGTAGAATATTAAGATTTGCGTTTTTCCGAAAAATGTTGTACTATGTGTATAGTGATGTTTGTTTAATTTTAAAATAAATATAAAATGGTTCAATCAAAAAAAGAGTATTTGGGTTCTCTTTTCGGAGATTTTGAAAAAAAGGAAACCCCAGAAGAGATTATTAAGGCGGCTAAGAAGATTAAGACTTTTATTCAAAAGAACAAGAATCTTGCTGAAAAGGCTTTAAAAGATTTTCCGACAGTAATTGGAAGAATCAAATACCAAAAAAAATTTACGGAAGAAGAATATAAGTTTTTATATCAAAACCTTCTTCCTGTGGTTTACGCGATAGCGCATCAGCATCTTCATTTTTGTGAAGAAAGAACTCTGGAGAGAGTGAGCTTGGAACTTAATCTTTTTGATTCGATGGAAAGATTGTTTATGAATACTCATCGCGTTTATCAAGCGGCCAGTACGTTAAAATATTAAAAGCCCTTTCGGGCTTTTTTTGTTTGTGACCCGACTCGTGATAGAACGGTAGATATTCATTGCACGGTAATGTCTTTTCATATTTATTCTATAATGTACTACTGACCCTTCTCGTGATAGGTTAATTTTATCAAAAAGTGACAAAAGTAACAGATGCGTCTACAATGTTACTTCTCTACCAACTCCGTCTTTTACTGTCATATTTTTCTTATTTAAAACCTTAGGCTTTTCCTTTTGTTTCTTATCTTCCTCAATTAACCATTGAAAAACTGCTACCAGATTGTCTTTTTCTTCTCTTGATAGATTGTTTAAATTTGTCATATTTTTAATTATAATATAAGAACAAAAACCGACATATCCGACAGACCCTAGCAGTTTGATATATAATTGATATATGAGAAAAAAAGAAGATAAAACTAAATATCCTTATCCATATAAAACAGATGAAGAAGCTAAAACTAATGATACTAATTTCATTCCTATAATTGTTAGTTGGCATACAGAGAAAGGTTCAAAAGTGACCATGGAAGATAGAACTTATATTAATCTTCTTAATGGAAAAAGAATTCGCAAACTTATTACTACGGAGGAAGTATATTTTATAGATGATGGTAACAAGAAAGTTTTTTCTGATAGATTAGATTTATATCCGATAAGTCAGATAAAAGATCTTGGATCTTTTAGAATAGTTGTTAATAAAAAAGAAGGTAAAGCATATATATCAATTCCTTCATTAGGAAATGCATCACTTTTATTAGATAAACATCAACTTAAATTATTTGAATTAATTTTTGACGCAAAAGGATATGTATCAACTTCTGATTTGTTGTCTAAGACTGACTATAATAATGATAAGACATTAAGAAAAACGATTGGTAATATGAATTCTAAATTTCGTGGAGTATTAAAGATAAGAAAAGTAATAGACAATTTTCCAAGAAAAGGATACATTATAAACAAACAACTAAGAATTGAACAAACAAATGATGACAAAAATTAAGTAGAATGGATTACTTGATTCTTATAAAACAAATAGCCTTATTTTTAAGGTTATTTTAATTAACATTTTTCAATTCGGTTCTATTTTTATTTTATTTCCTTTTTTATATATTCAAACTATGTATGAGAAGAAGTTCATACGTACTTATAAATATAAAAAATAAACATTATGAAAACACAAGAATTAAACATAGTTCAAGTTCCGATAAAAGATTTAACTTTAGCGGAATATAATCCACGTAAGTGGAGTGAGAATCAGAAGAAACAATTAAAAGAAAGTATTAAGAGATTTGGTGTCGTTGATCCAATATTAGTTAATAGTGCAGAGAATAGAAAAAATATTATTATAGGAGGGCATTTTAGATTTACAGTTTTAAAAGAATTAAAATTTGAAACAGTACCAGTAATTTATTTAGATATTCCAGATCTTGAAAGAGAGAAGGAATTAAATTTAAGATTAAATAAAAACCAAGGGGAATTTGATTTAAGTCTCCTATCTGATTTTGCACAAGATTTTTTAGAGGATATAGGTTTTGATAAAAATGAATTAAGTAAAATCTATGATTTTGATTTAGATACTAGCGAAGATAAATTCGATATAGAAAAAGAATTAAAATCAATTAAAACTCCAATAAGTAAATTAGGGGATAAGTATAAGTTAGGAAACCATATATTGTTGTGTGGAGACTCTACAGATATTAATGTGGTAAAAGAACTGGTTAGAGAAAATAAAATAGATATGGTCTATTGTGATCCTATTTATAACATCGGATTGTCATATCGAAATGGTATTGGAGGAACTAAGAATTATGGAGGGTCGGTCACTGACAATAAGTCTAAAAAAGAATATGAAACTTTTTTAAGTAAAACTATAGAAAATGCTAAAAGTGTTTGTAATAAGGATGCGCATTTTTTCTACTATTGCGATCAAATTTATGTTCCTATGATTGCTGACATTTATGAGAAGTTTGATATTAGATTTAGGAGAATTTGTATTTGGTTAAAAGGGATAGCTAATCCAACTCCACAAGTAGCTTTTTCAAAGGTTTACGAGCCTTGTGTTTATGGAACTATTGGTAAGCCATTTTTGTCTGCAGATCATACGAATTATGATGAGGTTGTAAATAAAGAGATTGGTACTGGTTTAAATATGCTTGAAAATGTAAATCATATGTATGATGTTTGGCTCGAAAAAAGATTGGATGGACAAAGTTATGAGCATCCCACTGAGAAGCCAATTACTCTTCATGATAAACCTATCAAAAGATGTACTAAGGTTGGAGACAGTCTTCTATCTTTATTTGGTGGCTCAGGTGGAGAATTGATAGCCTGTGAACAATTAGGTAGAAATTGTTTTATGGTTGAAATTGATCCAATATTTGTAGATTTAATTATTCGTAGATATGAGAAATATTCAGGAAGGAAAGCAGTTAAGTTAAATAATTAAAATCATGAAGTATAGTCCGGATCTTACAGACAAAATAATTAAGATGCTTGAAGAAGTGCCTAATATTAGACATGTCTGTAAGAAATTTGGACTTAACAGGTCTACTTATTATGAATGGGTGATACAACATCCAGATTTTAGAAAAAGAGCTCTAGCAGCTTTATGTTTAGGCAGGGAAGATATTTGTGACTTATCTGAAGGTAATATTGTTAGGGGAATTATGGAAGGTAATAAGGCTGACAGTAAATGGTTTCTTTCACATAATAATCCAAGATATATGAATAAAACTCATGCAGAAAGTTATAATCAGTATATGTATGGAGAGTTTAGATTTGCTATGGATGAAAACATAGATGCAGATTATTTTCCTAATCTATTTAAATTTTATAAATTAATTAAATCAGTTGGGGACGAAATAATGGAGAAAGTTTTTGACAGTACTCTAAACTCTTTTTTTGAAAATAAAGAATTAATAGAAATATTTTATTCTTGTTTTGAGAGGTGGAATAATATAGAAGACGATAAAGAAAAGAAAGAGGAAATTATTCAAGATTTGTTAGAAAAATTTTTAAATAAACACAAGGATTAATTTTTATTTTCATTCACATCTATGATTACGCTTATAATATCTTTAATAGCAAGTGCATTTTTTCTACATGTTTGATATATATTACTTAATAATTTACCCTGTGTTTCTACATTTGTTTTATTAAGCATTC
>DHTA01000002.1:21872-62871 GCA_002408565.1 Patescibacteria group bacterium UBA5272
ACATTTGTTTTATTAAGCATTCTTCTTGAATTGAAACATTCAATAACTACAGATGGTTTATTTATGTCACGAATCAATATTTTTATAGAAATATTAGAGACTTTATTTTTTTGAGTTGATTCACCAGATAGTCCACCAATAACAGAACCAACACCACCAGCTAATACGCCACCTACAAGGGCACCACCAAGTGTTCTAGATAATGACTTTTTCTGTGTAATAACTCCATCTTCTATTATTTCTACACCTATTAATTCAGAAAACTTTATTATGATATCTTCATCTTCTTGTAAGATAGCTATTTTTTTACCAGATTCATCTACTGCGAATAAATAGGTATTTTCAAATCCTAAAATTTGTTTAGAAGCACTAAAATTTATTAAATTCTTCAATCTAGTTTCTAAATCTTTTAATCTGTTTTTTGATTTTTTTGATTTATACACACCAGCTATTATTCCAATGAGTATTGTAAAAACAATGATATATAACCACATATTTTTGGACGGTTTTATAATCCTAACTAGGGTAGCAAAAAACTCCTAGCCAGTTCCGATATGCACCGTAATGCATACCCATATCCGGTTCCAGATATGACCGTCCAAAGTAGACTCTGACTAGGAGATCTTTACTTTGGACGGTTATTTGAAACCATGCTTTATTACTAAAGTTTAGGTTATTTGTAATAAATAATAGCATAATTCAAACTATTATTCTATAATTATTATATCGCAAGATTTAAAAAAGTCAGAGGAATAAAAATATGGAATATCTATATGAATTATTAAAATATTTAGGATCGGTAGGAGCAATAGCGTGGTCTTTAGGTTGGATTATAAGAAAACTCATTGATTCTTTCTTTAATAAGAAAATTGAGGAATACAAAAATAATCTAGAGAAAGAAAATATCAAACTAAAAATAAGCTACGAAAAGTTACATACCGAAAGAGCTGAAGTTATCAAAGTGGTTTATCAAAAATTAACAAAGACAATAGGATTTATTCAACAATATATAAAACCAATGAGATTAACAGGGGAAGAGAGTGAAGAGGAGTCTCAAATAAAAGCTATAGATGCCTATAATGAATTTTCTGTTTATTATAGAGAAAATAGATTATTTTTTAATGAAGATTTAGCTCTTAAAATAGATGATATTCAAATGAGGTTGTTGGATATATTAAACGGATTTCAGTTAATTCGAAATATAGAAATACAATCATTAGGTGATACATCTAAAAAATGGTCAGAATTATTTAAAAGTTTGACTGATACAGATATACCTCCACTTAAAAAAGAAATAGAGATAGAATTTAGAAAAATAATAGGAATCGAATAAAAATATTCTGCTATTTTTTCAAACTTCTGCATAGACTTAGCAAACTAATTGTTTTCTGTCATTAATATATATACAGATTTATAACCGTCCAAAGTGAACTCTGATATATAAATATATGCATAATCAAAGTGTGGGGAAGATAGAAAATAACATTACATATACAGAAGAAAAAGTTAAGTATGTTTTGTACGCTAGAAAAAGTACCGAATCTGAAGAATTACAAGTTCTTTCTATAGATTCACAAGTTAACGAGATGCTACAAATAGCAGAAAGAGAAAATCTTCATATAGTAGAAACATTAAGAGAATCACATTCAGCCAAAGCTTCTGGTCAAAGACCAGTTTTTTTAGAAATAATAAAAGGTATTAATGATGGGAAATATACAGGGATACTTACATGGGCACCTGATAGACTATCTCGTAATGCAGGGGATTTAGGATCTTTAGTCGACTTAATGGATCAAAAGAAATTAATTAATATTCAAACCTATTCTCAAAAGTTTACTAATGATCCATCTCAAAAATTTCTTTTAATGATACTTTGCTCTCAAGCTAAACTCGAAAATGATAATAAAAGTATTAATGTAAAAAGGGGAATGAAAGCGAGATGTGAGATGGGTCTATTTCCAAGTAAACCACCAACTGGATATTTGGTATCAAAAAACAGAGAAGAAAAATGTTTATCTATAATTGATGAACAGAGAGCAAATATAATAAGAGAAGTATTTGAAAAGATCGCTTATAACAATCAATCAGCTAGGCAAGTATATAATTGGCTTAATGATGAAAAACATTTTAAGACAGAAAATAATAAAAAATTTAGTATAGGGAATTATTATCTAATGCTCCATAACACTTTCTATTATGGAGTTTTTGAATATCCAAAAGATTCTGGTAATTGGTATAAGGGAAAACATAAGCCAATAATATCTAAAGAATTATTTGACATCGTTCAAGAGAAAATAAAAGAACAGACTTTAATTAAAAGTGGTTATCAAGATAAAGAATTTGCTTTTACAAAATTATTAACATGTTCACTTTGTGGATCTGGTATCACAGCAGATGAGAAGTATAAGAAATTAAGTAGTGGAGAAACTAAAAGATATGTTTATTATAAATGTACCAAAGTAAGAGATAAAGATTGTAAATTTGGATATATTAGTGAAGAAAATTTAATAGAAATATTAAAGGGAGTCACAGATACTATTGATATTAATAAAATACAAATTAAGGAAAAGATAACCACGGAAATAAAAAGATTTAAATTATTTCAAGCAAAGTTATTAAAGACTAAAACCAATGATTTATTTATTAAAGATATAGATATCAGGGAATATGTGAAGTTTATACTTGAAAATGGGAGTATTAAAGAAAAGAGGGAAATATTGGGATGTTTTAAGGAGAAGATTATTGTAAATAGTTACTTAAAAACATAAATAAGTCTTTATTTATAAAGATATTATAGTTATTAACCTATGAAAACCTATGAAGACTTGCAATTATATTTAACATCTGATAGACTTATATTATTAAATATGCGCAAAGATATAAAAGAAAAGTTAAAGGGTTTGCCAGAATTATTAACTATAAGCCAAGTAGCTGAGATTTTTTCAATTCATCAAGATACTCTTCGTAATTGGGAAAAAGACGGTACTCTTGTGCCTTTACGTGTAGGTCCTCGTAAAGATAGAAAATATAGACCTCAAGATATTGAGGCGATAGTGGATAAAATGGGAAGTATGCTAACTCTACCACAATTAGAATCTTTTCTTTGGAAGTCAGCAGATATTCTTCGTGGAAAAATTGATAGTTCTGATTATAAAAAATATATTTTCGGGCTACTCTTTTATAAGAGAATGAGTGACGTATGGGAAGAAGAGTACAAAAAAGTGATGGAAGAATATAATGATAAAGCTATAGCAGTAGCAGATTATAATCATCGTTTCCAAGTTCCTAAAGATTGTAAATGGGAAATAGTTACAGAGAAAGCGGAAAATATCGGTAAAAATTTAAATGACATTTTTGAGAAACTTACAAATGCAAATAGCCCAAAGTTAGATAAAATTTTTGATGATTTAGATTTTGCAAATAAAGATAGATTTCCAAATGAGACACTTCAAAAATTGATCAATCATTTTTCACAATATAATTTTGGTGATACTTATATCAGTTCTGATTTATTAGGTGACGCTTATGAATATCTTATAAAACAATTCGCAGCAGACGCTGGTAAAAAGGGTGGAGAATTTTATACTCCTCGCGAAGTCGAAAAGGTAATAATAAGTATTTTAAAACCTCATGAGAAAGATCATATATATGACCCAACAGTTGGGTCAGGTGGATTTTTACTTGAAGCTTATGATTATCTTAAAAATAAATCTGGAGAAAAAGTAGCTAAGACTTTATATTTATATGGACAAGAACAAAATCTTGCAACTTTCGCAATTGCAAAAATAAATATGTTTCTACATGGTCTTGATAGTGCAGACATAAGAAGAGGAGATACACTTGCTAATCCTCAATTTTTAAATAATTTAGGACAGCTTCAAACTTTTGATATCACAGTTGCAAATCCTCCATACTCAATTAAGGATTGGGAAATAGATGCTTTCAAAAATAAATTTGGAAGAGTAGACGGTTATGATGTTCCTCCAGAAAAAAATGCTGATTATGCTTTTGTTTTGCATATCATAAAATCTATGAATCAAAATGGTAGAGCAGGTATAGTTCTTCCTCATGGAGTATTATTCCGTGGTGGAGCAGAAGGTAGAATCAGAGAGCAGATTATAAAAAATGATTTAATAGAATGTATTATTGCCTTACCATCAAAACTTTTTTATGGTACTGGTATCCCAGCGGCCATAGTTATCTTAAATAAAAATAAAGCAGAAAATAAGAAAAATAAAATATTAATCATAGATGCAGAAAAAGATTATCAGGAAGGTAAAAATCAAAATTCTCTAAGATCTCAAGATATACAAAAAATAGTAAAGACATATGATACTTTTCAAGATGTAGAAAAATATGCGAGAGTTGTAGATATTAAAGAAATAGAAGAAAATGATCTTAATCTAAATATTCGCCAATATATTGATTCTAGTGAAGTTGAAGAAGTTATTGATGTAAAAAAAGTAAGAAATGAAATAAAAGAAATTAAAAAAGAAATTGAAAAGATTGATAAAGTGGTCGAGGGATATTTAGATGAATTGAAATATTAAATATGGATTCAAAAAAAATACAACAATTAAAAAATGAAACTAGTAAATCTGATATAAAATTATCAGAGCTTTTGAATAGATCAAAAATATTATTCGCTAAAGATAAAGAATTTTTAAAATTATTTGATAAAGAAATTAAAGGATATTCCGTAGATGGTGATATACCAGAGTATAGAAATATTAGAGGAGAATTGAAAGGTTGGAACCCTTATCAAGGATGGATACCATGTTTATTTACTAATGACCCAAAGACTCAAGAACTGATTTCAAATAGAAAAGTAATACAATCTATATCTGAATTAGAAAAATTATTATCTACTCAGAGTAAAGAATTAACAATGGAAATTCCAGCTGGGGCTAATAATAATTTTTCTGAAATTTTTGGAATGGATACAAAATTTTGTTTTTTTATAAATCCTATAAGTATAGAATCTGTAATTATTAATGTAAAGAATAGATTATTTGATTTCTTGATAAAGAAAGATACTTTACCTGAAATTGCTGTTTTAGAGTCCAATGACAATGTTATCTTTCCTAAAGAATTAATAAATAAATTGCCTTTAGATATTCAATCACTTATAGATGATTTTCATTTTAACTATTCAAATGATAAAGCAAATCCTTCTATTTTTATATTACGAAGAATATTACCTTTATCTATTATAAGAAAATATCAAAAAGATAATAAAGAGAATGAAATTAAAGATTCAAATGGAGATCATTTTGAAACAAGAGGATTGTTAGGAAAAATACAAAATAATTTATCTAATACAAGAATTTATAAAGATATTATCTCTCATAAACAGTTAATAGATGGCTCACAACATATTTACACACTAAATATACAGATGCCAGATGTAAAAAATTGTGCTATATCGTTGAGAATATTTTTAGATGATATTTTTTAATCTTATGAAATTTACTATATCACAAAAAAATATTCCAAAAGATTGGCAAGTGAAAGAACTTAAAGAGGTTTGTAATATTGATTTTGGCACAAGAATTGTAAAATCTAAAGTAATACCTGGAGATTTTTATGTGTATGGTGGAGGAGACAAAACATTTAAAACTAATGAATACAATAGAGAAAATTGCGTAATTATTTCTCGTTTTGCTATGTCGCCTTTATGTGTCAGGTTTGTGAAAGGAAAATTTTATTTAAATGACTCAGGATTATCCCTTTCTATCTTAGATAGTAGGATATTAGATCAGAATTTTATCGATCAATTATTATTAACTTCACAAAATGAAATATATAAATTAGGCAGAGGTGTCGCTCAAAAGAATTTAAATGTAGAAGACTTCAAAAAAATAAATTTAATCCTTCCTCCTCTCCCAGAACAAAAAAAGATCGCCACTATCCTAACATCTCTTGATGATGAAATAAAAAAAGTTGGGGAGATGATAGAGAAAAGTGAGGATATGAAGAAGGGACTGATTAAAAATTTTTTAAAAAATTTTAATAAAGAAAAAATGGTAAGCCTAGATTTTGTCTGTATCTCAATTACTGCAGGAGGTGATTTGCCAGAGGATTATAATAAAAACCAATTAATTCCGAGTGAAGAATTTAAATATCCAATATATTCAAATGGTATAGACAGTAAGTCTTTATATGGTTTTTCTAAAGATTATAAAATTAATGAAGATGCTATCACTATTTCTGCTAGAGGAACTATTGGATACCATACAATACGTAAAGCAAATTTTACTCCAATAATTCGTCTTATCACCTTAATCCCAAATAAAGATATTATATCAATATATTATTTAAATTATATTTTAGATCTTGTTAAAATAGAACACAGTGGTGGTGGAATACCACAACTAACAGTACCTAATGTTAAAAAAATAAAAATACCTTTAGTATCTAAAGATAAGCAAAAACAAATTGCAGAGATTTTAGGGTCAATAGATAAAAAAATAGAAATGTATAAAAAATTGAAAAATAAACTTTTGGAATTAAAGAAGGGTGTTAGCGGGGATTTATTAAGTGGAAAGGTGAGAGTTAATTTAAAATAAATTTATGAAAACATTTTTTGATTCAAATTCATTTTCAGGTTTAGCTACTATATTAACTGGTCTTGTTGCGTATATTATTTTTCGACTTCAAAAAAGAGAAGAAAGATTAAAAGCCGCAAGAATTATTTTAATGGAAATAGAAGATTGCGAAAGTTTATTTAACACAATAAAGCAGAATGGAATTTTAAATTTATCAGAGATAAGACAATTACCAATAAGTGATAGTTGGAACAAATATAAATATATATTTGCTAAAAAACTTAAAAACTCAGATCTAAAACTAATTGATAATTTTTATAACACTTGTTTTTTAATAAACAAAGAATTAAATGAAGCATATAGTCTACCAGATTTTTGGAGAGAAAAAGGTCGTATAGTTGCTGAAAAACATGCATCTTTTAGTGAATCAAGTAAAGACAAAAAAGAATATGAAGAAATGAAAGAAAAAATAAAATTATTTGAAGAAGATTCTTATTGGTGGCAACCTTTTGAACCATCTAAAAAGATTATAGAAAGAATAAAATCTATTCAATATATTACTACTACACCAACAGGTGACAGGTTGAAAGAAATTGCAAAAATAATATTATGATAAAGATTAAACAGACACTAAATGAATTAGAAGATAAATTAAAAGAACAATTTGAACTTTTAAAAATTCTCGTTGAGTCTTATGATTCAGGTAATACAGTTGTAGCTAAATCTATAGCTACAAGTATAAGGGTACTTTTGCATGATACAAAGAATTCTAAATCATTATTTGGACAATTAGGATTAAAAAATAAAAACTTTTTAGACACTTCTATATCTAATCAAGATGGCAATCTATCTTCTTTTCATGGTTTGATGGGAATATCTGTTGGTAATGAAAAAAGTAAATATATACCTTGGTTAGATGGATATCCACCAATAATTTTTAATTTTGTACCTTTCGATGAATATTGGAATAGAATTATTTTTGTAGATAAAAATAAAAATTCTTTTTCAAGAAAAGATATTATACTTAATATTGCTGATCAAGATGGTGGAGCACATGTTGATCCAGATATTGATGAGAAATTTAAAAACTTAGCAAGGGAAAATAGTTTAGGCTGGATTGGTAATTTAAATGGTATAAGTTACGATCTTGAAGGTGCGGAATTGGCTGCTACTAGACAAATAGCTCATGAGATACTTAGATCTTCTTTACCTGATTATCCAAAAAAGAAAATGAACACAAATGGAATTGCGGCTGTATTTAGTAATATAGTTTTAGTAGCTGGAGAGGGTGCAAATTTAATAAAAAACACTTTTATAAAAAACAAAATACCAAAAGTTGGTCGTAATGAAAAGTGTCCATGTGGAAGTGATTTAAAATATAAAAAATGTCACGGAAAATAAAAATATGAAATTCAATGAACAATACACAATAGAAAATCACATCATAAAATTCATTAAAAATGAACTAAATTATGAATATATAAAACCTGAAGAATTTTCAAAACTTCGTGAATTTGAAAATGAATATATTATTTCTTCTCACTTTTTAGAATCTATCCAAAAAATAAATGGAGTGAGTGAAGATATTGCCAAGAATATTTTAAGAGAAATAAAGAAAATTGATTCCAATGAAGAGTTTTTAAATGTCATGCGAGATGGAATCAATATGAAAGATATTGATACTGGTAAATCTATAGACTATAAGGTTATGGATTTTGATAATCTAGAAAATAATAAATTTGTAGTCACTAATCAATTTTATTTTGAAGGTAGTACTGAGAATATTCGTCCTGATATTTTGATATTTATAAATGGTATTCCTGTAAGTGACATAGAAGCAAAGAGTCCTACAGCTTCGGCTTCAGTAAATTTTGAAAATGCTATTGATCAGATAAAGAGATATGAAAAGGTAGCTAATAAACTATTTATAACTAATTGTTTTAATATGGCGACCGATGGTTTAAGAACTGTATATGGAGCTACAAATTCTCCAAAGCAATTTTTCTTAAGCTGGAGAGAGGAATCTAGAAAGAAAGAAAAACTATTTGAAGATGAACTCGATTCTACCTTATTCTTTTTGTATTCAAAAGAAAAGATATTAGATATTATTAAAAGTTTTATTGTTTTTGAGAAAAAGAAAGAGGGAATTATAAAAAAGATTGCTAGATATCAGCAAGTCTATGCGACTAATAAGATTGTAGAAAGAGTGAGAGATGGAAAAATAAAAAGAGGATTAATCTGGCACACTCAAGGGTCTGGAAAGACTTTAACTATGTTTTTCACGGCTAATAAATTAAGATATGATAAAGATCTAAAAAATCCTAAAGTATTTATTTTGATAGACAGAATAGATTTAGATGATCAGGTATATAGAGAATTTGAATCTTGGGGAGGTAAAAATCTAATAAGTATAGAATCCAGAAAAGATTTAGAGAAGAAAATAAAAGGTAATGATAGGGGAATATTTATTTCAACTATACAAAAATTCTCAGAACTAGAAGATATAGAAAATCTAGAAGGTAATGTGATTGTCTTATCTGATGAAGCTCATCGTGATAATGAGGGAGTATCAGCTATTAAAATGCGAAGTGCTTTTAAAAACGCATTTCATTTTGGATTTACCGGTACGCCTATAGATAAATTAACTTTAAACACTCATAGAAATTTTGGAGAAGAAGGTGAGAGATACTTAGATTATTATTCTATTCAGCAAGCTATAGATGACGGAGCTACGCTTCCTGTGACTTATGAAGCTAGACTTTCTAAGTTTGCTATAGATGAAGAAAAAATAGATAAAATCTTTGAAGAATTAACGACTGATCTTGATAATAATGAAAAAGAATTTTTGACTAGAAAATATGGAAAGAAAGAAGCTCTAATTAAATTAGATAAAAGAGTCAGAGCTATAGTTCAAGATATTGTTGAGCATTATAAATTATATGTTTTACCAAATGGATTTAAAGCTCAAATAGTTTGTTCTGATCGTGAAGCTGTAGCAAAGTATAAGACTATACTTGATACATTCGTACCACCAGAATGGTCTGAGGTTGTATATTCTTCAGGAGATCCAAATAGTGATGAAGAAGAATTAAAAAAGTTTAATACAAACAAATCTAAAAGAGAAAAAATAATAGAAAATTTTAAAGATCCAAATAATCCGTTAAAATTTTTACTGGTGTGCGATATGCTCCTAACAGGATTTGATGCTCCAATAGAACAGGTAATGTATTTAGATAAACCTCTTAAATCTCATAATCTATTACAAGCAATAGCTCGTACCAATCGTGTATATCCAAATAAAGGATGTGGAAAGATTATAGATTATTATGGTATTACTAGAAACTTAGAAGATGCTCTTGATTTTGATGAAAATGAAATAGAAGGTGCAATGATGAATATAGAAAGACTTAAGGATAATTTTAAAGAAGTATTGGATGATGTGATGGGGTTATTTGTAGGAGTAGATATAGAAGATCCTAGTATAGAAAATCTAAGAAGATGTTTAAAAATATTTATTGATAATGAATCTAAACAACAATTCTTAAAAGATAAATATAGTAAATTAAAAATGCTTTTTGAAATACTTTCACCAGATCCATTTCTTATGGAGTATTTAAGAAAATTTGAATGGCTAACAAGTTTTTATTTAGCTTTTATTAAAGAATTTCAAGCAGAAGGAATAGATACTTTTTCTTTAAGTCAGTATGGAGAGAAAATAAAAAAGTTAATTCAAGAAAAGATTGATTATGAAGGTATAACTAAAAATTTTAGAGAATTAAATATTCATGATATTGCTACTTTAAATAAATTGGACAAATTAGACGACGAAGAGAAAGCTTTAAATCTTGAAAAGATGTTAAAGAGAGAGATTTCTATAAATATAGATACTCATCCAGCATTTAAGAAGTTTAGTGAGAGGTTGAGTGATATTAGAAAAGAATTTGAAAAACATCAAATCGATTTAGCTGAAAGAATAAAGAGATATCAAGATTTAATGAATGATGTTAAGACTAAAGCTGATGAAGCTAAAGAATTAGGATATTCTCTAAAAGAATATGGTCTTTATGTTATCTCAGAAGAGTTTATTGAAAATAAAGATAAAGAACTAATTAGAGAGTTTATCAAAGATATGAGTGATAGACTTGATAAAGTTTTAGATCAAGATTGGCAGAATTCTTCAAAAAGAGAAGAATTTATAAAAGAAGCTAAAAGAACTTTGCAAGAAATTGTGCTTAAAGATTACAAAAATAAAATAATAGTTTCAGATTTTCATAAATATTTAAATAGATTAATTGATATAATAATTAAAAAATTCTAATTTATTAATTATGCAAAAGACATTAAAACTTTATAATAAAAATTTAGATTATTCTATAAGAGAAAGTAAAAGAGCGAAAAGAGTTAGAATTTCTGTCGGTTGTGATGGAGCAGTGATAGTTACAAAGCCCAACAAGACAAATCTTGATATTGTTGAAAAATTTTTATTAGCAAAATCAGAATGGATTTTCGACAAAGTTAATTGGTTTAAAAATTTTAAAGGTTTGTCTAATATCAAAAATACAAAACAAGAATATCTAGATAATAAAGATAAAGCATTAAAGTTAGCACAAGAGAGATTAGATTATTTTAATAAATATTATAATTTTAAATTTAATAAAATAACTATAAAAAATCAAAAAACTAGATGGGGGAGTTGTTCTAGAAAAGGGAATTTGAATTTTAATTATAAAATAGCATTACTTCCAAAAGAGGTTGCTGATTATATTATTGTTCACGAATTATGTCATCTAAAAGAATTTAATCATTCTAGAAAGTTTTGGAATCTGGTAGCAAAAAGTGTACCTAACTATTTAGACATTAGAAAAGATTTAAAAAATGGAATAATATAATTTATATATTCTTTAATTATAACCCTTCTCGTGCTAGCACGACTTGGTGACCCCGCTAGGAATCGAACCTAGATCTAGAGCTTAGAAGGCTCTCGTTCTATCCATTGAACTACGGGGTCTAAATTATTTAAAAAATCTTTTAGATTTTTGTGGGAGATAAGGGACTCGGACCCCTGACCTTCTCGGTGTAAACGAGCTGCTCTACCAACTGAGCTAATCTCCCATGGTCACGACAAAACTTTAGTGGAGTCGGACATATTTTCTTACTGTGATATAATAACTCAAAAAGTGTTTTTCCGCAACTAATAAATTAAACAAAAAATCACTTTCTCAAATTTTCTAGACCCTTAAGAGCGTCAAAAATTTTCAAAAGTATTTTATTTAATTAAGAAAAATATGATAAAAAAACCAAAAATAAAAACTATATTCAAGAATGATTTTCAAATAGTGATTGATAAGCCGGCCCACATTATGACTCATCCAGATGGTAGAAAAAATGAATACACTTTGTCTGACTGGTTGAAAGATTTTGCTAAAAAAAAATTTAAAAAGAAAACTTGGCAAAGTGTTTTAAAAGAAGTTGGAGAAGAAGGAAGAGAAGGGGTAGTTCATAGGCTGGATACTGGCACAACTGGAGTAATGATTTTTGCTTTAGAAAAAGATGCTTTTAATTTTCTAAAAAGACAATTCCACTCTCACGCTTCAAAGAAAATTTATAGAGCTATAGTAGTAGGACATATTAAAAATGATACAGGAATTATTGATGCTGCAATTTCTCGTAGCAAATCAGATTTTCGCAAAAAAAACACTAAAGACTTTTTTACAAATGATGGGAAAGGGGACGTGACGGGAAAAGAGAGAGAAGCAGTGACAAGATATAAGGTTATAGAAAGACTAAGAAGCAAGACTGGTAATCCTTTTACATTGGTAGAATGTTACCCAGAAACTGGCAGGACTCATCAAATTAGAGTGCATTTAAAATCCATTCGCCATCCAATACTAGGGGATGATTTATATGGGGTAGGAGTAAATGAAAAAGAAAAGATTCAGAAAGAATTTAAAACCAAACTTACCCGCCCAATGCTCCACGCTTTTTCTTTAAAAATCAAAATATTAGACAAAGATAAAACAGTCAAAGAAAAAACTTTTATAGCAAAAGAACATGCAGACATGAAAAAGGTTTTAAAAGAGCTCGGTTATAAAAATTAGTTTGCGAGAAAGGTTTTTTTGTGTTAATATCTGAACATTAAATAGAGATATTTAAGGTAAAAAATCCGAGTTTAGACCTAATTATAAGACAAGCCTGCCTTAGCAAATGTTATGGCGAGGCGAGGGTAGTTTCTCACAAAATATTTTTATTTTGTAAAAGATTTTTTATATATATAAAATATGAAAACAAATATCAAATTAGCAAAAGTAGATATAGAAGAAAGAAAAAATCTTGATTTTTCTACCGGAGATACAGTTCGTGTTTGGAACAAATTGAAAGATAAAGACGGTAAGACTCGTCTACAAGCTTTTGAAGGTTTAGTTCTTGCTAGAAAACACGGTTCAGGCATTACTGCTACTTTTACTATTAGAAAAATAGCTTCTGGGGTAGGGGTAGAAAAAATTTATCCTCTTTACTCTTCCAATATAGACAAGATTGAAATCGTTAGAAGAAACAAAGCTAGAAGAAGTAAGATTTATTATGTTAGAGAAAAAGCTAAAAAAGACATTAGGAGAAAATTGAAGGCTGATACTCGTCTGGTAAAGAAAGACGGAATCACTACTACTGAAGTTGAGTCGGAAGAGGTGATAGAAGGAGGTACAGAATAAAAATAAATAAAAATCTCGCTAAATAGCGAGATTTTTATTTGGATAAATCTATTTTTTTTGATATTATTATCTTGCTTAATTGCCCGGGTGGCGAAATTGGTAGACGCACTACCTTGAGGTGGTAGCGGGAATTATCCCATGCTGGTTCAAGTCCAGTCTCGGGCACAAGGAATAAAGAATCAGTATATATATGCTGATTTTTTATTTTAAGAACAGTTTCAAAAAGAAAGATTTTGTGTTAAAATGATTTCGCAAATGTATGGTGCCTATAGTGTAATGGTTAGCACTAGGGTTTGTGGAACCCTCAGTTCCGGTTCAAATCCGGATAGGCACACCAAAAGAAAAACCGAATGATTTTTTGTCATTCGGTTTTTTGACTCATGGGGTCGGTGGTTATGTCATCTGAATCAAGCAACGACAATTTCCGTTTTTTTGTTTTTTCTTGCAACCAGACCCATTGAGGTTGGTTACTGTGCAGCCTTTTCCACCGATAAAGGCGCATGATCTAATTGGGTTACTACGGCCACCAGTTTCTTGTGCGGATACCTTGTATCCATCTTGAGTTATACTCATAGTAAAAATTTTTGATTTGTTTAACAATTTTTATCTAAAAAAGAACAGGACTAGTACTATACCACACAATAAAAAATAAGGCAAGGGTCTTGTCAAACCCCAAATAGGCAAATAAAAATACAAACTCTTTTAAATTTTAAGTTTTTCAAAACCGTCTCGAGTGTAATCATTGTAAGCCAAAATCTCCCAAGGAGAATACTTGTTTATTTTTGATTGGTTTTCTTCTTCGTGCAAATTATCGGCTAAAATGAAATCTAGAAATCTTCTAAAGGGGGCAATAAATTTTTTGATAGGAGAATATTTCACAAAGGTCACCCCAGCATTATCAGCTGGATTATACATGTTCATTCTCATGTAGTCTTTAACAAGTAAATCTTTTCCAAAAAGCAGAGTTGATAAAAACATTTTTAAAAAAATCCCATGAGTAAAACATACATTATATTTTTTTCCATTTTTAGCTAAATATTTTTGTGTCTCTAGAGCTCTATCTTTTAAGTCTTGAAAGTTTTCTTCATCATAAAGCCTCAAATCTGGGTCGTGAATACTTTTATCCATAGTATCAATAAAAGCTTTAGCTATAGGATCGTCATAATGTTTTCCGACTATAATTGTAGGGTTTCTTCTTTCAGCTAAGAGATCAGTGACTACATAATTTTCTCCTTGAATTTTTAAGTATTTATTTACTATGGCAGCAGTTTCTACTGTTCTTTCGTAAGGGGAAACAAACATTTTTTGTATTTTCATTTTTGTAAGTCTTTTACCTAACTCTTCAACTTCTAGTTTTCCTTTTTCAGACAAACTTCCTTTCTCATCTTGTCTTATTCTTTGCTCGTTTAAAATCGTCTCACCATGCCTAATCAAATAAAAGTATTTAGTAAACATATTTTTTGTTTTATTGGTCCTAAATATCTTATCATAAAAAAAACCAATTTATCCACATTTTTCTTTTATTTTTCAGTTTTATTTCAAAAGTTAAGATATAATAAGAAAGTAAACAAAGTACAACTTTATGACTATTCAGAACATCGAAGACGTAATGGAGCGTATAATGAGTCTCAACAGGAATTTAAACGAGGAATCTCTCAAGACTCTTCTTTCGGCTAGCGGTTGGGATAGAGAGGATATTTTAGAGGGTTTGCGTATTTTTAGGGCGACAAATAAAAACACAGTCGCCGCCACTCCTATTGGTAGCCGTTATGTACTTCAAGATCAAATCAATGATGAAATTTTAGAGCCTAAAGTAAACGAAGAAGTTCTTCAAGAAGATATTTTACAAGAGAAACCTTATACCTTCAATCTTAAGAAAAAAGAGGACTCTCAATCCGAGACTGAAGAAGCTTCTAAAAAATCAGCGCTAGCAGAGCTCACTATTCCTCTACCTGGAAAAACTAAAGTTTTAGAAAAGGATAAAGAAAGCGACACTGAAACAGGGGTAGAAAATTTTATGAATCCTGAAGAAAGGTTTTTTGTATCAGAAACGAATGACTCACAGAAAACAGGAAAGCAAAAAAAGAAGAGTTTTGGGCATTCGGCTGGCCTAATTTTACTCTTGATAGCTTTCTTGCTTTTAGTTATTGCTGGCGCTTATTTGTATATTCCCACTTTTTCAAGTTGGGTTAATGAGACTTTCTCTATTCGGACTGAACAAAATATAGTTGTTCAAGATGTTGGCAGGACTCAAGCAACTCAACCGAATCAAAATTTTTCAAATGATTCAAATACAAATAAAAACCCTAATTATACAACTACTGCCTCTGGCACAAATGTTATAACCCCCCTAGGGCAACCTGGAGAAATTGTTACACCATCTCCAATCAATATTTCGGACGCTCAGTTGAGAGAGTTGATGCAAGAAATAGAAAGACTCAAAACAGATTTAAATAATTATAAAAACTCTATTCCGGAAGCCAAAACTCAAACTATTGTTAGATATATTTCTCAAAAAGGTTCTACTGGGGCAGCTGGTAGAGGTATAACATCAGTGACAGCTACCACTTCAGGTTTTGTTATTAATTATACAGATTTAAGCACTGAAATCGTTCCTTATTCTACGAGCACTTCGGTAGGAATTTTAAACTCTCAGCAAGTTTGTTTTAGAGACATGAATGCTACCACCAGCAGCAGCACAGACATTTGTTTGGATAAAAACACGGTGACAAATCTTTTAAATAAGTAAATAAGTAAGCAAATAAACATGTTTTAAAAGACAGTTTTTATTGTGGTAAAATTAAAGAACAATTAAAAGCAATTAAATTTAATTTTATAACTTTATGAATGAAAAAAATAAAAAAGTAGGAGCAAAGCTTCTCGTGGTTTTAGTTATCTTACTTGCAATTGGAATTATTGTGGTGCAAGGCGTAAAAACTTACACCAACAATATGAATCCTAGAACGGTGATCATTACTGGTACAGGAAAAGTTTCGGCCGTGCCAGATGTTTCTACAATTAGTTTCACAATTAAAAGTGAAAGTAAAAATGATAACACTAAAGCTCTACAAGAAGAGATTTCAAAAAAAGCAGACTCAGTTTTTGCTAAATTAAAAGAACTTGGTATTGATGAAAAAGATATTAAGACTACGAATTATTCTGTAAATCCAAAATATGGATATCGAGACTGTTATTCTATTTCAAGTGTAACACCTTGTGATTCTAGCGTAGTTATCGGTTATGAGGCTAGAGAAAGTGTAGACATAAAGATTCGCAACACTGAAAATGTTAGTAAGGTTTTAGATGTTTTAGCAGCAGAAAAAATCACAGAAGTTTATGGCCCGAATTTTACCATTGATGACATTGAGGCTGTTAGAGATTCTGCTAGAGATTTAGCTATTCAAGATGCTAAAGATAAAGCTGAGGTTTTGTCAAAATCTTTAGGAGTAAAAATCAAAAGAATTGTTTCTTTCTCTGACAATGCGGGAATCAGTGCTCCAATTCCAATGTATAGAGATAGTGCAGTTTATGAAATGGGCGCAACCAAGCAGTCTTATAAGTTAGAGGAAGCCAATATTCAAGAAGGGCAACAAGACATTGTCTCTAATGTTTCTATAACTTTCCAAATCGAAAATTAGTTTCTAAGCCAATTTCCTCTCAAAAAAAACACTCTTAAAAAGAGTGTTTTTTTTGAGAGTTAATAAAATTGATACAAAGTGTTTGTTGTGCTAATATTTCACTTGATAATGTTCTTTATAAATTAAGTCTAATTTATAAATGGTCATAGCTGCAAGATTCTAAAACCTTTGGTATTTTGCGGCTGTGACTATTTTTACAGTCCTTTCCCGGGGTGGGATAAAAACTATTTGTTTCAATGAAAAATTTAAGTATTATTTTAATTTCTTTTTTCGTGTTTATTTCTTGTACCAAAAATCAGGAAGATGTGATGACTGTAGAAGATGTGACAGTCGAATTTAATTGCAAATCGGTTGTTCAGTCAATCGAGGAGGATTTTCGTACAAGAAGTGTTACGGTGGATGCTGTCCACAAATTCCCAGAAAAGTATACGGCATATTTTGTGGCGGCAGAAACTGTAGGTATGTATTCCAAAGGACAACTTATCAAATCTTTTGAGGTTAATCAGAATGCGAATACTATTATTGTCCCAAAAATAAAGTATGACGTGTATGTGACCAATTATGAACAAGATGGTTCTTGGTACACTTGGACAAATGCGAAAGATCAATTGCCGCAAGGTTCTGAGACTTTGTACCTATATGGAAAAAACACAATTGATTATTCTAAAGTTCTGACCGGGGGAGTTGTATTACAAAACCCTTATGCGGCTGTGATGGTCTTGGATAATGAGTGGGTTACTGGTATCCCTTATCATTATGATTCTAATAAAAATTATTTCAAATCAGGTGATTGGTATGTGCTATACATTCGAAACAAAACTTCAAACAGTAAGGTTCCGGTAACTATACCAAACTGGACCAGTCCCGATGTGATTATTAATAAATCAATAGAACCAAACAAGGTCTACAAGTTTATCATTGACCCAGAAGTAGAAAGTACTGACTCTGAGGACAATTTTACAGTCGATATAACCGAGTTTACAGAGACTGTAGAAGACACAGTCAATCCATTTGACTAGAGCCTTAGTGGCGTTTTCTTAAAATTCTTAAATAATCCTTTCGCTTTTTGCGGAAGGTTTTTTAATTTGATTTGACTTTATTTTAAAAAAGAGTAATATATAGTTATATTTTAAGACGCCGAAAGGCGTTTTAAAAATGAGAGTTTTGTGGTAAAATCTTAATGAAATCTATAAATGAAATTTAAAATATGAACAGTATCGTTAATTATTTAAAATCTGTACGAAGTGAACTAAAGCATGTAGTTTGGCCAACAAAAAACGTTGTGATTAATCACTCGATTTTGGTAATAGTAATTTCTGTGGTTACGGCAGCATTTCTTTTCGGTTTAGACACATTCTTCACAATGGTTCTCGGTTTTTTTATTAGCTAAATTTAATTAATTTTAATTATCAAAAATATGGCAAAACAAGAACTTGGCGGAGAAAGGTGTTGGTATGCTATACACACATATAGCGGATATGAAAATGCTGTACTTCGCAATTTAAAACAAAGAATATCTTCTCTTGGTTTAGAGGATAAGATTTTTGATGTGATTGTCCCTGTAGAAAAGAAAATCAAAGTCAAGGGAAGCAAAAGAGTTGAAGTTGAAGAAAAAATTTATCCAGGATATGTTTTAGTGGATATGATTGTAGATGACGATTCTTGGTATCAAGTTAGAAATACTCCGCGAGTAACAGGTTTTGTCGGAAGTGGAACTACTCCTGTGCCGCTAGCTAAAAAAGAATTAGATTATATTTTTTCTAGAATGAAAGAAGCTGAAACTACTCACGATATTTCTGTTGAAGAAGGGGAGATAGTTTCTATCATTGACGGCCCTTTTAAAGATTATGAAGGAAAAGTTTCTGAAGTTGACAGGGCAAGAGGTAAATTAAAAGTCCTGGTTTCTATGTTCGGCAGAGAAACCCCTCTAGAATTAGACTTTTTACAAATTAAAAAACTTTAATTTTGAATTTAAAATAAATCGTGCTAGAATGCACGAACTATAAGAATAATTTTATGGCTAAAGCAAAAAAAATACTTAAATATGTAAAGGTGGAAATCGAGGCTGGAAAGGCTACGCCAGCTCCTCCGCTTGGACCAGCTCTTGGACAAGCTGGTGTTCAAATTGGAGACTTTGTAAATAAGTTCAATGCTGACACTAAAGAGATGCAAGGTAGACTTCCAGTCAAAATTTATGTCTACGAAGACAGGACTTACGACTATGTTATCAAATCTCCAACAGCTTCTTATTTGATTAAAAAAGCAGCTGGCGTTGACAAGGGGTCTGTTAAACCAAAGCTTTCTAAAGCGGGACAAATTTCTAAAGATAAAATTAGAGAAATTGCTGAAGTAAAAATGAAAGATTTGACAGCTAATACAGTAGAAGAAGCGATGAAGATTATTGAGGGGTCTGCAAAGTCAATGGGTTTGGAAGTTAAATAAAAGACCAATAAAAATACTGAAATAGAAATACTAGAGATTTTTTAAAATTTTAGAGGTTTAAATTAGCTAACAAGCGAATAAAATGAAGAAATTATTCGCTTGTTTTTATTTTCTCTATATTTTTGTTAAAATGAGAGTTATAAAATTATGACTTTACTTGAAATTATTAAAAAAGAACTAGAAAAAACCATTATCAATTTAGGCTATATTTCTTGGGATGGGGAGGTAAAATTTGATGTCTCATTTATTGATGAAATAAATGCAAAATTTGGAGACATTACTACCAATCTTGCCATGATACTTTCCAGAGAGATAGAGAAAGATACAAAAGGTGTAGCGAAAGATATAACCTCTGCCTTAAAAAAATCCGAAGACTTTTCTAAAATTGTAAAAAGTATAGAGATTGCTCCGAATGGATTTATTAATTTCTTTTTGCAAGAAGAATTTTTAATTAAAGAAATAAACAGAGTCTCAGGTCTAGATTTTGTAGAGACAAAATTCACAAATAAAAAGGTTCTAGTGGAACATTCCTCTCCCAATCTTTTTAAACCATTCCATTTGGGTCATTTGATGAATAATATTATAGGAGAAAGTGTAGCCAAGATGATGAAAGCCACTAAAGCTGATTTAAGGATCATGTCTTTTCCTTCTGATATTTCTATTGGTATAGCTAAAGCTATTTTCATTTTAAAAAATAAAGAAAATTGGTCATTCTTTAACGAAGATATTATTAAAACTTTAGGAGAAGCCTATACTGAAGGGGTGAAATTTTATGAAGAAAATATTCCAAGACGAGATGAAATTAAAAAAATAGCCAGAAATCTTTTTGAAAGAAATGAGGAAACTGAAGATTATCGTATTTACACTAAAGCTAAAGAAGTGAATATTGAGTATTTTGAAAGAATTGTCGGAATGCTTGGTACAAAGTTTGATAATCTAATTTACGAATCTGAAGCCGGCGTTCGTGGGGAAGAAATTGTAAAATCTTATCTTAATAAAGAAGCTCATAAGGAAATTTTTGAAATTGGAAAAGAGGGAGCAATAGTTTTTGACACCAAAAGGAAAAAAAATAATGAGACAGAGGAGACTGTTAAAAGCGTTTTCATTAATAGTGAAGGGTATCCTACTTATGAAGCAAAAGATCTTGGTCTTTTAGATTTAAAATATAGGTATTTCCCATTTGATTACAATTTTTTTATCACTGATAATGAACAGGTTCCTCATTTTGAAGTGGTCTTGCAAGTTGCTAAAGAGCTAGACGGTAATTGGAAAGAAATTGCTGAAAAAAGTGAACATATTCCACACGGACGCTTAAATTTGAAAGGGGAAAGAATGTCTAGTCGCTTAGGAAATATTTTAACTGTTGAAGAAGTTTTGGGTATTGTGAATAAAAAAACTGAAGAGAGACTTTCAGAAAAAGTTGAAGGAATAACCGTTATTGAAAAAGAAAATCTAATTAAAAACATTTCTCTTTCGGCGCTCAGAATAGCAATTTTAAAATCTCGTCCAGGGCTAAATATCGATTTTGATTTTGAAAACTCTTTAAGTTTTGAGGGGGCAACTGGTCCATATTTGCTTTATACTTATGCTAGAGCAAATTCTCTTTTAGAAAAAGTGGAAAATGTTAAACAGGAAAAGATAATTGTTGGAGAAAATAGTTTGCCTCTCATTAAAAAGATTATTCAGTTTGAAGCTGTAGCAAAAAAAGGGATTGAAGAATTAGCTCCGCAAACTATAGTTAAATATCTTTTTGAGATTTCTCAAGCTTTCAACACTTTTTATGCTAAAGAGAAATTTATTACTGACGATAAAAAATCTACGGATTCCAATTTAGCTTTAGTAAAAGATTTTCTTAAGGTTTTTAAATTGGCTTTAAATATGGTCGGTATAGAAGAGGTAGGGAGAATGTAGTGGTTTTTAATGAATTAATTAGATAAATAAAATTATGGAAGATAAAAATAAAACAATAAATGAAAAAGAGTTAAAGGTTTTAGAATTCTGGAGAGATAATGAGATCTTTAAAAAGACTCTTTTAAATACTAAAAAAGAAAAAGGGGATAATAATTTCACTTTTTATGATGGACCTCCTTTTGCTACAGGTGTGCCTCATCATGGGCATCTTTTAGCTGGAACTATTAAAGACGCAATCCCAAGATTTCAAACGATGAATGGAAAATATGTTCGTCGTATGTGGGGATGGGATTGTCACGGACTTCCAATTGAAAATTTGATTGAAAAGAAATTTAATTTAAATTCTAAAAAAGATATTGAAAGTTTTGGTGTTGGAAAATTTAATAAAGCTGCCAGAGAAAGTGTTTTTACTTATGAAAAAGAATGGAAAGAAACTGTGCCAAGATTTGGACGTTGGATAGATATGGATAATCCATACAAAACAATGGATTGTACTTATATAGAATCTGTTTGGTGGGCTTTTAAAGAGTTGGATAAAAAAGGATTAGTTTTTGAAGGCTATAAAAGTATGCATATTTGTCCTCGTTGTGAGACTACTTTGGCCCAGTCAGAAGTAGCTTTGGGTTATAAAGATTTAACAGATATTTCTGTGACAGCTAAGTTTGAATTGGTTGATGAACCAAATACTTTTATATTAGCTTGGACAACTACCCCTTGGACTTTGCCTGGAAATGTTGCTTTGGCTGTAAATGCGGAAGTTGAATATGTAAAAGTTAAAGTAGAAACGGGAGAATATTTTATTTTGGCTAAAGAAAGAATGACTGAAGTGTTGGAAGAAAAAAAGTTTGAAATAGTCGAAGAGTTTTTAGGGGAAAAATTGATAGCTAAAAAATATAAACCAGTTTTCGATTATTATTTAAACGCAAACTTAGAAAATAAAGAAAATCTTTATAGCATAGTCTCTGCTCTTTTTGTAACGCTGGACACAGGTACAGGTGTGGTACATATTGCTCCCGCTTTTGGGGAGGATGACTTGGTGTTAGGCAAGGAAAAGTCTTTACCAATTATTAAACATGTTGAGCTTAATGGTGTCTTTTCTAAAGAGGTGAAAGATTTTGCTGGGATGAAAGTCAAAACCGCTGAAGATAATCAGTCGGCAGATATTGCAATTCTAAAGAATCTTGCTGAAAGAAATTTGATTTTCTCAAAAGAGAAACTGGTGCATGCTTATCCGACTTGTTGGCGTTGCGAAACTCCACTTTTAAATTATGCGACAAGTTCTTGGTTTATAGATGTTCCTAAGATTAAAAATAATTTAATAGAAGCTAATTCAAAAATTAATTGGGTACCAGAAAATATTCGTGATGGAAGATTTGGAAAATGGTTAGAGGGAGCTAGAGAGTGGGCGGTTTCTCGTAGTCGTTATTGGGGAGCCTCTCTTCCTGTTTGGAAAGAGGTGGATGGAGAAGAGGTTAAAATTATTGGTTCACTTAAAGAGCTGGCGGAACATAATCTAGCTAAACCAAAAAATGAATACTATTTTATGCGTCATGCAGAAGCCCAGCATAATGCAAATGGTGTAGAAGAATCCGTGATGGATCCAAAAAATGTTTTAACGGAAAAAGGTATTGCTCAAGCTGAAAAATCAAGAGACATCAATAATGTAGATTTTGATGTGATTATTTCTTCTCCTTATTTGAGAACTCTAATGACAGCAGAAATTATAGCAGGAGAAAAAAAGGATCAAATCATTATCGATGAAAACTTTAGAGAAATAGAGTTTGGTATTTATAGTGGAGAAAAAAAAGAGATACTTCGAGAAAAATACGGTAAAGATTTTCTAAAACTCAAAGCCAGACTTGATAGTAAAAGCGAAACTTATGGTGAGGTCATGAAGAGAGTGATGAGACGTTTGACCGAATTGGAAAAAGAATATGAAGGGAAGAAAATTTTAATTGTCTCACACGGGGGTCCGATTCGAATGGCTATGGCAGCAGGACTACTCATGACAGAAGAAGAAATTATTGCCGATGAGACTGGTGGAGATTCTAAAATTTATCCAGATACCGCTGAAATAAAAAAAATGGAATGGAAAATGGTGCCAAGAGATGAAGACGGAGAAATAAATTTACACCGTCCATATATTGATGAAGTTGTCTTAAAGAGTTCTAAAGGTACAGAAATGAGAAGAGTGGAATATGTTTTTGACTGCTGGTTTGAATCTGGCTCTATGCCTTTTGGACAATTTCACTATCCTTTCGAAAACAAAGAATTATTTGAAAAGAGTTTCCCAGCAGATTTTATTGCTGAAGGATTGGATCAAACTAGGGGATGGTTCTATTCTCTTTTAAATTTATCAGTAGGAATTTTTGAAAAAGCTTCTTATAAAAACGTGATAGTAAATGGACTTTTGTTGGCTGCGGATGGAGAGAAAATGAGTAAAAGTAAAAATAATTATACTGACCCAAATATTTTGGTGGAAAAATTTGGAGCAGACGCTTTTCGCTATTCGCTTCTTTCTTCTTCGGCTATGGCCGCAGAAAATACACCCTTTACAGATGCTAATGTAGAAGAATCTTATAAAAAAGTGGTAATGAAATTAGAGAATGTTTTAAGTTTTTATCAAATGACTAAAGATGAGAATTTGACTACAACTTTTTCTGAAAGTTTTGATGAAGAAAAAATGAAGAAGATGATAAAAGAAAGTCCTTTAGATAGTTGGATTTTTGCGAGATTTAATTCTGTTTTAGAAAACGCTACTAAAATGATGAATGAGTATAAACTTGATTCTGCCACTCGGCCATTTGAAAAGTTTATTGATGATTTATCTACATGGTGGCTACGTCGCTCAAGAGAAAGGTTAAAAGGGGGTGGCTTAGAAAAGGAAGTTTCTCAATTTACTCTTTGGAAAATTTTATCCGAGTTTTCTAAGGTCATTGCTCCATTTATGCCTTTTATTTCAGAAAGAATTTATCAAGCTGTTAATCTAGAAAATGTAGGACAAAAAGAATCTGTTCATTTAGAATTTTGGCCAGAACGATTTATTGAAATAGAAGTGGAAGCTCTTAAAGAAATGGAAGAAGTGAGAGAGCTGGTTACTGAACTTCTTATGGTTAGACAAAAAAATAATATTCCAGTTCGACAACCTTTGGCTACAGCTTATGTGAACAAAGAGATTAAAGAAAAATATTTAAATATCATTTCCGAAGAGTTAAATGTCAAGAAAGTAGAGATGAAACTTAAAGAGGAGAATGGTTTGGATTTAAATATCACTGACGAACTTAAAAAAGAAGGCGAATACAGAGAGTTTTCAAGAAAGGTGAAGGATTTAAGAAAAGAAAGTAGTCTTACCCCTAATGACACAGTTTCTCTTTTGGTAAAAACTAATCAGGAAAGAATGATTTTAATCAAAACCTTTGAAGAAGAAATTAAAAAAGATTGTAAATTATCTGAGATAAAATACGAATTACAAGAAAAAGAAGAATTAATCTTCATATAAAATTTTGTGTTAGTATATTTTCATGGCTATTGAGAAGTACACAACAGAGGCTTTTATCTTAAAGCAGTACGAACAAGGAGAAAATGATTTAGTTTATAAGGTCTGGACTAAAGACTTTGGTATTATTTTTGCTTTAGCTAGATCTATACGAAAAGTGAATGCCAAATTACGCTTACTTTCCAAAAAGAACGATTTTTTAGTGATGACTTTTGTAAAGGGAAAAGACGTTTGGAGACTAACAGGGGTGGAAGAGTCTAAAGAAAAACTTTTCACTAACCAATACTCACTGGAAGTAAAAAAAATTATTGCGGAAGCTATAGATAAATTTGTTGAAGAAAAGAAGACTTATAAAAAACTTTTTGAAAAATTAAAAAGTATTCTTTTAGAAGAGGAAGAAGGAAAAGAGAATGTTTTTCAAATACAAAAACTTAAACTTTTGATTTATTATCTAGTTTTGGTTGATACTGGATATGCTGATGCGCAAAAAATAGGAGCTAAAGATTTGGAAGAATATAAAACTTTTAGTGTTCACGATTTTTACACTCATTTAGTCTTAAATGAAAATGAAGTAAAAAAACACGTGGCTTTTGTGCTTAAAAATAGCATGTTATAATATTTTTATATGGAAGTCACTCAAAAGGAAACTGTAAATGTTCCGGACTCTTGGGACGACAGTGACCTTAGAATTAAGATTACCGAAACCAAACCTAGAAAAAAAATGGATTTTGTTACTAAATTCTTTTTAATCTCTCTAGGGGCTTTTATTCTAGCTGTTTCAGTATTACTTTTTTCAATGTTTAATCAGACTTCGAATTTTTCTGAAAAGAAAATTGTTGTCTCAGCTTCTGGCCCAGCCAGTATCACTAGTGGAGAAGATGGGAATGTTTCGGTGACAATTTCCAATAATAATAAAATTCCAATTAATGAAGCTTATGTTATAGCCACTTATGATTCAGGGGAAAATTCTTCCGGAGATAAAAATCTTGTAAATAGAAGAATAGAAATAGGAGATGTTTTACCCCGATCTTCAGTAACTAAGACTTTGGATTTTAGAGTGTTTGGGGCTGAAGGGGTTATTAAAGAAGTTCAGCCAGTTTTATATTATAAAGTCCCAAAATCTAAAGCGGAATTTAATAAAAACATTAATGTAGTCACTATTGCTATCAAAACTTCTCCGGTGAGTATAAATGTAAAAAATCTAAGAGAGGTTCATCAAGGTCATCAAGTCACTTTTGAAATTGTTGTTAGAAATAACACTAGAAACAAAATAAACGATTTGATAGTCTCAGCTAGAAACCCGAATGACTTTGTTTATATGTCTTCTTCTCTTGATTTGAAAGACAATTCTCCGTCTTGGAATATTGGAGATCTTAATGGAAATTCTGAAAAAACTTTGACTATGACAGGAAAATTGATAGGGGAAATTGGCTCAACTCCTGCTTTTACTTTTTTTGCCGGAGTTTCTGACCTGGAAAAAAATAATACAGCTACAAATACAACAAACACTTTTGAAAATTATAATACATTAGATAATGTGTACTCAAAAGTTGAAAAAACTATTTTAGTAACAGGTCAATATTTAGATTTTGTATTATCTCCTAACACCTTAGGAGACAGGAGCACGGTTTTACCTGGAAGCACACTCACTTTGGAGTTGGATTATAAAAATAATTTGGCCTACTCTATTGATAAAGCTTATTTCACAGCTTTAGTTACTGGCTCAGGTTTTCAGTTTGCTAACATACAAGCTCAAAATGCTATTTTATATGAAAATAATCAAAGTGTGGTTTGGAGTGAAAATAGTAGTCCTGAGTTTATAAGGATTCCAGCTTTTGGCGCAGGGAAAATGTATTTAAATATTTTTGTAGACAGTGAAGCAAAAGAAGGAGATGAGATTCGTGTTATTTTAAAAGCTAAAGGAGAGAGAAATTACGAAGAAGATGTTTCGAATGAGCAAGATAATTCTTATGAGAAAATTTGGAAGGTTTCTCGGGGTTAATAAAAGTTAAATTCCAATAAATCAAGGTTTAGATTTCAAGGTTGATCATGATATAATCAGCTTGTTAAAATTAAAGAATAATCTTATGCCAACAAATAAAATAGAAATAACAGACAAGACAATTTTGAAGACAATTTTTTGGGTTTTGCTTTTTGTGGCCTTATTTTACTTCAAATCTGTAGTCTTAGTACTTTTCTTTTCGGTACTTATAGCTTCTATTGTAAACAGATTTGCTATACTCTTGAAAAGAATTAGAATTCCAAGAACCGTTTCTGTTATTTTGGCTTATTTAATTACTTTTGGCTTACTGATTTTAATTGTTTATTCTTTTTTGCCGGCCGGGGTAAGGTATGCAGGATCTATCTTAAACAGCCTTCCTGATCTTTTGAATTCTTTTAAAACCTTTACTCCTATTTCTTCAGCTTGGTATAGCAATTTTTTGGCATATTTAATCGAGTCTGTTCAAGCCATTGATGTTAATGAGCTAGCGGGACAAATTAAGGGTTGGATTTTAAATGTTTCTATAGCTGGCTCATCTTCAGTGATAGTCACCATAGTTCATTTCTTTGTGGCCACAATAGTTTCTTTTTATATTGCTCTTTCTGAAAATGGTGTACAAAATTTCATTAGATTAGTCACTCCTAAAAAATATGAAGAGTATATGATAGGACTTTTTGATAGAGTGGATCGTAAAATGTCTAGTTGGTTTTTAGGTCAAATTCTTGTGGCTTTTATTGTAGCGTTAGCCATTTATATTGTGCTCTTGGCCTTCAAAATACCTTTTGCTTTACCTATTGCTTTTTTGGCAGGAATTTTTGAGCTTTTGCCTCTTTTGGGGACTACTCTTGCAGCTATTCCAGCCATTTTTTTTGCTTGGAATATAGGCGGATTTTCTTTAGCTATTTTAATTTTGATTGCTTTCTTTTTAATTTCTCAACTTTCTTCTTATTTCTTTTATCCAAAAATAGTAGGCAAATTTGTTAATATGCCAACAGTTGTGATTATTATAGCTATGTTTATAGGAGCTGAAGTTGGGGGTTTTTGGGGAGCTTTAATAGCTATACCTCTCACCACAATTTTGTTAGAAATTTTAGCCGACTTCAATGAATTTAAGAAATTATAAATTTTAAAACCCAAAAAAATGGATAAAAATAATTTTTATATCACCACCACCCTTCCATATGTGAACGCTTCTCCACATATTGGTTTTGCTATGGAAATAATCAGAGCTGATGTTGTGGCAAGATATAAAAGATATCTAGGTTACAATGTGTTTTTTAATACTGGTACAGACGAACATGGACAAAAACTTTTTGAAGCTTCTAAAAGTGAAAATATTTCTTGCCAAGAATATGTGGATAGAAATTTTTTGAGTTTTTTAAATCTGGTCCAGGCTTTAAATATCTCTAGTGATACTTTTATACGAACTACCGAAGATAGGCATGTAAAAGCTGCCCAAGAAATCTGGAAAAGGTGTGAAACCAATGGTTATATTTACAAAAAAAACTATGAAATGAGATATTGTGTTGGATGTGAGTCAGAAAAACAAAACTCTGAACTTGATGAAAATGGAAGGTGCCAGGAACACCCGAATCGAGAGTTGGAGATTCGTGAAGAAGAAAATTATTTTTTCTCTTTCTCTAAATTACAAGAAAAACTTTTAGAATTTTATAAAGAAAACCCTAGCTTCGTAATTCCAGATTTCAGATTTAACGAAATTAAAAATTTTGTAAAAAAAGGATTACAAGACTTTTCTATTTCTCGCTTAAAATCTAAAATGGAATGGGGAATACCAGTACCAGAAGACAAGGAACATGTCATGTATGTTTGGTTTGACGCTTTAACTAATTATATTTCTACACTTGATTGGCCAAAAGAGACAGATTCAAATTTTGAAAAATTTTGGATACAAGACAAAAATAATAAAAGGGAAGTAGTTCAATATTGCGGCAAAGATAATCTTCGTTATCAGGCGGCTACTTGGCAAGCCATACTAATGGCGGCTAATATTCCGAATTCTACCAATATTATTATCAATGGTTTTATTATTTCTGGCGGACAAAAGATGAGCAAAAGTTTGGGAAATGTGATCAGTCCTTACGATGTGATAAAGACTTACAAGCCAGTAACTGATTTTCCGGAAGAAGTTTTAAGATTTGTTCTGACTCATGAAGTGGCAAATTTTGAAGATAGTGATATTACGGAAGATACTATTAAAAATGCTTATATTACTTTTTTGCAAAACGGTATAGGAAATCAAGTGAGTCGTATTATGAAACTTTCTAATGGGTATTTAGGAAATGAAGACATTGAAGAAGTATTAGGAAAAGTAAGCGAAATTTCTTTCGCGAAAGAATACGAAGACTTTTTGAACTCATTTAAGCTTAACGAAGCTATTCATTTTGTGACCAATCTTCAAAAAAAATTAGATGAATATATTCAAGAAACTGCTCCATTTAAACTTTTAAAAAGTGAAATAGAAACTGAAAGAGAAAATGGAAAAAAGATTTTAAAAAATTGCTTAAAGGAACTTCTTGTTATCTCTTATCATTTAAATTTCTTTATGCCAAAAACTTCTGAAAAAATATTTGAGTTAGTTAAAAACAATCAAATGCCAGAAAAACCACTTTTCGGTAGAATTTAATTATGGAAGTAAAAAGAGAACATATAGACAAAGTGTTAGATTTGGCCAAACTGTCTTTTCTTTTTGCTAAAACTAATCGATCAACTTTTCATGAGGATGGGGAAAGAGCCGAGTCGGACACTGATCACACTTTTATGCTTTCGCTCGTGGCTTGCTCTATAGCTGATACTTTTTATAAAGACACTTTAGATCTTGGGCTGGTTTCGCAATTTGCTTTAATTCATGATCTGGTAGAAGCTTACGCTTTAGATACAGATACATTTTTAAATAATGACAAAAAAGCCCAAATAGAAAAACACAAAAAAGAAGCGAAAGCTCTTGAGAGAATAGGAAAAGAATTTAATCAGGAATATTCTTGGGCTTACAAAAAAATAGTTGAATATGAGACACAATCCTCTAAAGAGGCTAGGTTTGTAAAATTTGTTGATAAATTCTTACCAGAAATTACTAATATTTTTAACAATTTTGCTTATATAAAATCTGTAAATGCTGACAAAGAAAAATTTTATTCCTTTTACAAGGAAAAATTTGAAAGACTAAAAGAAAAAAATATTCACGAGTTCCCAGAGTTGATAGCTATCCATGAAGGGATTTCGAATAGAATGTATAATTTATACGAAAAAGCATTCAAGAAAATGATTTAATTTTATGAATTTTAATTTAGAAAAGGTTGAATATGTAGACATTCATTCTCATTTGAGCTTTAAGGATTACAGAGAGAATCTCTCACAAATCTTAAAAAGAATGAAAGAGAATAAGGTCGCAACTATTTGTATAGGGACTGATTTGGAAGAAAGTTTAGAAGCTAAAAAAATAGCAGAAGAAAATGAGAATGTTTTATACAGTATAGCTCTTCATCCACATGACAATTTAAAAGAATTTGATTTTGCTTTTGAGAATCAAAAAAAATATTTTTCTGATTTAAAAGAGATATCTAAAAGTGAAAAATGTGTGACAGTAGGAGAATGTGGTCTAGATTATTTTTATATTTCTAAAGAATTTGAAGGAGGAGAGTTGGTGTTTCAAAAGGAGAGGCAAAAAGAAATTTTTAAAAGACATATTGAACTAGCTTTAGATCTTGATTTGCCACTTATGTTACATATTCGCCCAAGTGAAACAGATGGAAACAGGGAAGATGCTTATTTGGATGCAATAGAAATTTTAAAAGAGTATAGAGTGAGAGGAAATTTTCACTTCTTTACTTCTACAAAAAAAGTTATGGAAAAGATTTTAAAAAACCTTCCGGATTTTTCTTTTTCTATTCCAGCAGTTTGTACTTTTACAGATGAATACGATGAAATGATAAAAGCTATACCGTTAGACAAGATTCATATTGAAACAGATTCTCCTTTTGTTTTACCTAAGAATAAAAGAAAAGAAGCTAAACAAAATGAACCAAGTTTTGTGGTAGAGGTTTTTGAAAAAGTGTGTGAAATTAGAAAAATTGAAGACAAAAACAAATTTAAAAATGTCTTAAAAGAGAATTTTGAAAAGATGTTTTTGAAATAAACTAGTTTTACTTTTGCTGAAAATCCAGTTTGAAAAAGTGGAAAGATTGTGTTATTATACGAACCTTATTAGTTATTTAAAAAATAAAAATATGAATGAAAATGAAACCGTGATACTAGACGAAAAAGAAATATATGAGATCTCATTTATTTTTGATAATCGTTTAGAAGAGGGTGCGGCAGTTGAAAAACTGGAGACTCTCAAAAAAGATATCGCTTCTCTTGGGGGAAGCTTCATTTCAGAAGAAACTCCATACATGCGCGAGCTCTCTTATGAGATGGTTAGGGTGGTGAACAATGTGAACATAAAATTTGCTCAAGGATATTTTGGTTGGGTAAAATTTGAACTTTTGCCAGAAAATTTAGAAGAAATAAATAAAAAACTTAAACTTGATGAAGAAGTGGTTCGTTTTCTCATTGTAAAGACAGATAAGGGTAACGACATCTTTACAAAAGATATTCCAGTCATGAGAGCTGATTCCAGCATCAATGTTTCTGGCAAAGAAGAAGTTGAGGGTGATGAAGGTGGTATCGACACTACAGTAGAAGACAATATCGAAGAAAATCTGGACAAAGAAACCAAAGAAGAACTCGAAGCCGAAATCGAGGATTTGGATAAAGATTCTTCTTCTGAAGAGGAATAAAAGTTGTTCGTTAAAAAATTATTAGATTTAAGAAAAGGTGTATCGTGATATAATTTGCTTATGTTTATATAAGTTGTAGAAATTAATTAATTTACACATAAAAATAAAAATATGTATTTAAATAAAGTAATGTTATATGGTAATCTTACAAGCGATCCAGACCTTCGCAGCATGCCAAATGGCAACAAAGTAGTTTCTTTTGGTTTGGCCACTAACAGATCTTACAAAGATGGAAATGGATCAAAAAAAGAAGTAGCAGAATTTCATAACGTTGTAGCTTTTGGTAAGTTGGCAGAAATTTTTGCTCAATGGCTCAAAAAAGGTAGACCAGTTTATGTGGAAGGCAGGATTCAAACTAGAAGTTGGGATGATGCTAATGGTGGAGGAAAAAAATATAGGACTGAAATCGTAGCTGAGAACTTCCAATTCGGAGTTTCTACTAATCGTGGAGAGGGTGATTTCCAAGCTCCGGTTGGAGAAAGTTCAGAATCCTCCAAAGAACTTGAAGAGTTGGATACTATAGATTATGGAGATGCGGAGATTAATCCAGACGATATACCGTTTTAGAATTAGAAATTATGAAAAACAAAAAACAAGATTACTTCAAAGAAAATAATATAAAGATTGATTATAAAAGTATTGATATTCTTCAAAAATTTGTTAATTCAAATGGGAGAATTTTAAACAGAAAAAAAACTAATCTTTCTTCTAAGAATCAAAGACTTTTAGCTAACGCTATTAAAAGAGCTAGATTTATGGGCTTAATGCCTTATGTGGCTAGATAAACTAGTCTAACAATTACTGCAAGTTTTTGCGGTTTTTGTTTTATTAAAACTACAAAAAATATGCATCCAAAAAAAGAAAAAACATTTGTTATTTTTAAACCAGACTCTGTCCAAAGAGGTCTGATTGGAGAAATTATTCATAGATTTGAAAGAGTAGGGTTAAAAATTGTAGCCATGAAAATGGTTTTAGCAACTGAAGATCAGTGTTGGCAACATTACAATAAAGATGAAGCTTGGTATATTAAGACTGGCAACAGAATTATTGAAAATCGAAAAGCCCAAAATAAACCTATTGAAAAAGAAGCTGTAGAGTATGGTAAAGACGTAGTTAAGGGTTTGGTAAAATATATGACCTGCTCACCAGTGGTCGTTATGATTTTAGAAGGCAACAGTTCTAGAGCAGTAGTAAAAAGATTGGTGGGGGGTACAGAACCTATTACAGCTGATACTGGCACAATTCGTGGAGATCTTACTTTAGATTCTTATTATCTTTGTGATGCTGATGATGGTAGAGCGGTAAGAAATCTTATTCATTGTACAGATCCGGCTGATGGAGAAGGGGAAGCGGAAAGAGAGATCTCTGTTTGGTTTAAGAAAGAAGAGATTGTTAAGTGGATATCCATTAACGAAAAAATGCTTTACGATGTGGATTTGGATGGACATCTTGAATAATTTGGTATAAAAACACCTTAACGTCAAATTTGCATTTTAATTCTAGCACGATAAAATACAAATAGGATGCTTAATGAATTTATCTTTCATAAACATCTTTTGGGTGATGAGATATTGACTTTCGTCTGTGGATCTAAGTTTTCTCTACCCTCTTTAATTTCATTATTAAAGGTAGATGTCCATTAAGTGTCCTTTGCAAAAGCCTTACGCAAGTCGTGAGGTTTTTGTTTTTTAAAATGAAACACAACAAAAAGAATGTTATAATTTCTACATAACTTTATGGCTAAAATAAAAATTCAATTTGCAGGCGGCGCTGACACTACGACCGGTTCCAATTTTATTTTAAAGGTTGGTAGAAGGAATATCATGATTGACTGTGGATTGTTCCAAGGAGAAAAGGTGGCAGAAGATAATAATAGAGATTCTTTTCCTTATAATCCAAGAGATATAGATGTGCTTTTTGTTACTCACGGACATCTTGATCATGTGGGCAGAATACCTAAGTTAGTAAAAGAAGGGTTTCAGGGGATAATAGTTTCCACTTCGGCGACCCGAGATATAGGAGAATACATTTTAAAAGATTCTGTAGGCATTCTCACCAAAGAAGCAGAAAGAGAAGGTTTGCCTCCTATTTATTCTGAGGAAGATGTGGATAAGGCTATGAGTCTTTGGGAAGTTAAAAATCTTCACGAGGATATGTATATAGATTCTGGCGATTCTGAAATTAGAAACATAAAAATTACTTTTTATGACGCGGGACATATTTTGGGTAGTAGCATGATAGTTTTTGAAATCAAGGGGCAAAAAATAATGTTTACAGGAGACTTGGGCAATTCTCCTTCGCCACTTTTAAAAGACACTGAACATGTTCCAGGTATTAATTATTTAATTATGGAAAGTGTTTACGGGGATAGAGAACATGAACATTTAGAAGATAGAGTTGAAATTTTAAAAAGTTTAATCAAAAAGACTATAGCTAAAAAAAGTGTTCTTATGATACCAGCCTTTTCAGTAGAAAGGACTCAGCAGCTGGTTTACATTTTTAACAACATGGTTGAAAATAAAGAAATTCCTTTGATACCAATATTTTTAGATTCACCTTTAGCTATAAATGTTACTAAGGTTTACAAAAAACACGAAAGAGAATTTAATGAAAATGTGAAAGAAATTATTCGTAATGGTGATGATATTTTTGCTTTTGCCGGCCTAACTATGACTAAAACACCAGAAGATTCTAAGTCTATAAGTAAAGTTCCAGGACCAAAAATAATTATTGCTGGAGCGGGAATGAGTAATGGAGGAAGAATTGTTCATCATGAAGCTAAATACTTACCAGACTCTCGCAACACTTTAATATTAATCGGTTATCAAGCAGCAGGTACTCTTGGTAGAAGAATATACGAAGGTGCCAAAGAGGTAACAATTTTTAAAGAAAAAATTCCAGTGAGAGCTGAAATTGCGAACCTTACTGGATTTTCAGCACATAAAGACTCTAGCGATTTACAAGATTTTGTCGGAAAAATGAAAAAGAGTTTAAGGAAAGTTTTTGTAGTTTTAGGTGAACCTAAAAGTGAGAGCTATTTAGCGCAAAGACTTGTTGAACAATATGGAGTGAAGGTCAAGGTTCCGATGGTTAACGAAACAATAGAAATAACCTTATAATATATATGTTATAATTTTGAGATATGGATTCTAAAAAAACTAGTGAAAAAAAAATCGTAATTTGTGTTTCTGGGGCAGCTGATGTAGCCCATTGTGGTCCTGAAGTTCTTCAATCGGCTAGAGAGCTTGGTAAACAAGTTGCGGAACAAGGATGTATTCTTTCTACTGGGGCAACCAGTGGTTTCCCGCACGCTTCCGCTTTGGCTTATCAAGAAGCTGGAGGATTTTTCTCTTTAGGCCTTTCGCCGGCTACAGACGAAAAAGAACATACAGATTTATATTTTTTACCGCCAGATGGATGTGATGTGATAATTTATACAGGATTTGGTTTTCCTATGAGAGATATTATTTTAACTAAAAGTGCTGACGCTATGGTGGTGGGTTGTGGAAGAATAGGTACTATACATGAATTTACCGTAGCTTTTGAATCAAACATTCCTGTAGGTATTTTGGAAGGTCCTTGGACTACAGATGAAGTGATTCGGGATATTATTCGCAATAGTAATCGCACCAATCCAAAAATCATTTTTGACTCTAACCCTAAAAGGATAATAGAAAGATTGGTTGAAATGGCAAAAGAAAATAAAGACAGACGAGAGCTTGGTGATGTAGAAATGGTGGAGGAGATTAAAGCTAAAGTCTAAATAAAAAACAATAATAAAATAAAAACTCCCTTTGGGAGTTTTTATTATTTTACAGTCTCTACAATTTTTTGAAAAACTTTTGGATCATTTTCTGCGAGATCTGCTAAGATTTTTCTGTCGAGCTTAATTTCCTTTTTCTTTAAAGCATTTATGAATTTGCTATAAGTTGTACCAAGTTCACGAAGAGAAGCATTCATCTTTACATTCCAAAGCTTTCTCATGTCATTTTTCTTGTCTCTTCTGTGAGCGAAAGCATAAGTTCCTGCTTTTCTGAGAGCCACTTTTGCTTCTATTTCTTTTTTACTTCTTCCAAATCGATATCCTTTTGCACTTTTAAGGACGTTTCTTCTATGTTTGTTTGCGATTTTGCCGCCTTTTACTCTAGCCATATATTTTTCTTAATTAATAAATTATTTTCCATTCCCTGGGAGAAATCTACTTTTTGCTTTATTTGTTATTTTAAATTCTCTCATTTTTTTCCCAGCAAGCTGTTTAGTTCTACTTTGTCGAGAATTAAAATGGTTAAAACCAGGTTTTCTTGCTAGAACCTTTCCGGTTTTTGTGACTTTTAGTCTCTTGCTAAGAGATTTATTTGTTTTCATAATAGTCTTGAAATCTTATCATATTTAACGTACTTTTTCAAGTACGGTCATGAATTTGTTGCCAATTTTTTTAACTGGCTCAGCAAGTTTATATTCACAAGGAATAATTGCTAAAATTCTATCCATACGACTCCTCAAAAAAGCTTCATCTAAATATTTTGTTCTACCTCTCATTTGAAGATCTATCTTTACTCTGTGTCCTTCTTTTAGCCACTCAGCAGCTCTTTTAGCCTTAATCAAAATATCGTTATCACTGATTTCTACACTGATTTGTATATTTTTTGTCTCACTACTGACCTGTTTAGCTTTAACTTCTTTTTTCTTTTTACTTACTTCGTAAGCATGTTTTCCATAATCTGCGATCTTGCAAATTGGAGGGGTTGCACTAGAAGAGACCTCAATAAGATCTAGGCCAGCTTCTTCTGCCAACTTTAAAGCTTCTTCTTTTTGTAAGACTCCTAGATTTTTCCCGTGCTGATCTATTACACGCATTTCTAAAGCGCGTATCTGTCCATTGATACTTACTTTGTTTGAGTTTCTTCTTTGGAATCCTCCTGAATTTCTATAATAATCTTTATTGGGATACATTTGTTGAAACTATTATAGCACATTAAAAATTTTTGAGAAGTGTTAAGAAAACTCTTTACAGAAAAAAATAAGATGCTAAAATATTGGTGTAGGTATATGCCAGAGCTTTAGGCTCTGACTGCACATACCAGACTTAGGATATATAAGTTGAGAAATATATAAGTTGGAAAAACAGACCTTGCGGTCTGTTTTTCTCTTTTTGTATAAGATTATTTGGAAAAATTCTAAATATTTAACTCTTTTTGCTCTGGAATATTATTTTCAGATATTTCTTTTTTAGCTTTCTTCTTGTTAAAGAATATAAGGTAAATAATTTCTAAAATACCTAAAGTGTTTAGAATTAAAATCGCAATATACCAACCCTTGTGACCATTTCTTGCGGATTTCCATAGAGCTATACCCTTCCAGACGATAGACCAAAACATTGCAACTAAAAATAATATCAAAAGAAGGGTTCCTTCAATCCCAAACAATGTTCCTGGAATCATAGAGATGTCATCAAGGTTTTCAAGGTTCCCAGGTGAATAGTTTATTATTGTTGTTTCCATATTTTTATTTATATAAATTTTCGTTTATATAAATAATTATACCACGCATAGATTTTTCTGTGGAAGTGGGGGGAGTTGAACCCCCGTGCTAAAAATTTTTATAAATGAGTCTAGTTTCATATCTATTTTTAGAGATTCAATTAAACATATAAAAATAGAAAAATTGTTTAATCTAGTTTTTTGAATTTCAAAAATTTTAAAGAAAACTAACTTAAAATTTTCTACACACATTCTTTATATTGCCTCAAATTTTACGATGTGTAAATAAAAGAGAGACACCAAGGTGGCTTAATTAAGCGACCACTGGAGCGAATCCGTACGCGAAAGGCGAAGGGATTGCCTTTGCTGCTTTGTTTGCAACATAGGGTGAAAAATTTTAACGATTTATTTTCATTATCGGAAACCACATTTACAAAGAATTAGAAGTCGAATCCTGACACTCCCGTCTTCGCTGGGCTATACCGAAGCAAGTCCACCTCTATATTATAACATCTTTTAGTCTTCTTATCAAACAAGATTTCTCTTTTCTTTCTTAAATTCTTTCAGTTTTAAAGTTTCTCTTTTGTCGGCCTTATTTTTTCTTTTACAGCTTCCAAATTCTAATTTTAAAATGCCGTGAGTGTCATAAATCTTGATAGGCAACAGAGAATATCCTTTTTCTGATTCAGTGGCGAGTTTTAAAATTTCTGATTTTTTTAAAAGGAGTTTTCGGGTTCTGTCGTTTTGATCTTTTTTATCTTTTTCAGAATTTTGATAAGGAGAAACAGACATGCCTACAAGATAAGCTTCACCTCCACGAATAATAATTTTTGCTCCATCGATTTGAGCCTGAGAGTTTCTGATGGCTTTGACTTCATTCCCAAAAAGTTGAATCCCTGCTTCAAAACGCTCTTTTATTTCGTAAATTAAATGTATTTTTTTGTTCTCTATTAAGGCCATATTATTTTTACATTTTAGCACGATTGTGTTAAAATTTTGCTATGACAAAATTTGATTTAAAAGAGGTGAAATCTTCTTTAAAAAACAATAATACCGAAAAGAGTAATAAAAATCAAAAAAATAAAAAGAAAAAACCTATTAATCTTTTTTCTCAATTTTTAAATATTTTTGTTTTTATTATGCTTTTAGTTTTTGCTTATTCTCTTTTTTCAAATTATTTTATACAAAACAAAGATAGGGAAGAGGTAAAAATTTCCATGAGCGAGCTTGTAAAAAATATTCAGAATGCTGTTGATGCAGAATCGGCGAGCTCTTCTTCTGCGATTAAAAATATTTTAATTGATGGGGACAAGATTTATTTGGAAAAAGGGGAGAGCACGATGTTAGTTTCTTTAAAAGAAAAAAATGAAACCTTTTTAGATATTTTAAAAAATTATGATGTCTCTTCTACAACCTTAGAAAGTTTAAATATTCAAGTAAAAGAAGAAAACAAAATTGACTTTCTTACTTTAGCTTTTATCTTTTTACCTATAATTTTCTTTGGAATAATACTCTGGTCTTTACTTCGTGGAGTAAAGGGAGCCAATATGAACGCTCTTTCTTTTGGAAATACAAAAGCTAAACTAATTAATCCTAATGACAACAAAAAGAAAATCACTTTTAAAGATGTAGCTGGAGCTAAAGAAGCTAAAGAAGAATTGGAAGAGGTGGTAGATTTTTTGAAAAGTCCAAAAAAGTTTTTAGAAATTGGAGCAAAGATTCCAAAAGGTTTACTTTTGATGGGAGCCCCAGGCACAGGTAAGACTTTGTTGGCTAGAGCGGTAGCGGGGGAAGCTGGAGTTCCTTTTTATCATTTATCAGGAAGTGAATTCGTGGAAATGTTTGTCGGGGTAGGGGCTAGTCGAGTGAGAGATTTATTTAAGGAAGCTAAAAGAAATTCTCCAGCTATTATATTTATAGATGAAATTGATGCCGTTGGCCGATCGAGAGGCATTGGGCTTGGTGGAGGAAATGATGAAAGAGAGCAAACTTTAAATCAAATTTTGGTAGAGATGGACGGCTTCGAACCAAATGAAAAATTAATTGTAATCGCCGCAACAAATAGGCCTGATGTTTTAGACAGAGCTCTTTTGCGCCCAGGAAGATTTGATAGAAGAGTGACAATAGATTTGCCAGACAGAGAGTCTAGAGAAGATATTTTGCAAGTTCATTCCAAAGGGAAACCTTTGGCTGAAGATGTAAACTTAAAAGTGGTAGCCGAGAGGACGCCTGGATTTTCTGGGGCAGATTTGGCTTCAATTATGAATGAGGCGGCAATTTTAGCAGCTAGAGAAGGCAGGAAATTAATTTCACAATATGATTTAATAAGGAGTATTGAAAAAGTTATGCTTGGTCCAGAAAGAAAGACTCACATTCTTTCTGAAAAAGAAAAAGAAAAAACCGCTTACCATGAAGCTGGGCATGCTCTGGTTGCTTCTATGTTGCCAAACGCTGATCCGGTGCATAAGATTTCTATAATCTCCAGAGGAAATGCGGGTGGTTACACCTTAAAACTTCCTATTGATGATAAAAAATTAAATACTGAAAAAGATTTTATTGATGATATAGCTATGGCTTTTGGTGGTTATGCGGCTGAGTTGGAAGTGTATGGGAATTTGTCGACTGGTCCGTCCAATGATTTGCAGGTAATTACCTCTATGGCAAGAGATATGGTAATGAAATATGGAATGAATAAAAAAGTGGGGCCAATTGCTATTGAAAATGACGAAAGAAAAGTTGTTTATGGAAATCTTGCTGACTCTAAAAATATTATCGGAGACAATTTGGCTAATGCTGTTGACGATGAAATCAAAAAGATTTGCGAGGAAGGTTTAGAAACTGCAAAAAAAATAGTGAAAGAAAAGAGGGGTGTCTTAGATTATATTGCCAAAGAACTTATGGAGAAAGAAAATCTTGAAAGAGAAGAGTTTGAAGATATTTTAATTTTGCATGGTATAGCAGTAAAAAAATAAGCAAAACTTCTCAAAAAAACACATCAAAAAATACTAAAAATTATAATAATTTTTAGTATTTTTTTTCCACAAGAAGTACTTTTTTCTTAATTTTAAATGAGTTTTTTGAGGTATAATAATAATATTGAGAATTGTTATATTTTGTTATTTTTTATTATGTATTTTCTGTCAAAAAACAAGAGAATAGCTCTCTCCTCCAGAGCGGCCAAGTGTTTGGTCGTGTTGTTTGTTTTGACATATTCTTTTAATATTTCTTTAGCTATCACAGACGTACAAAAACTTTCTGTGAGGAGCTCTTTCCCTGTAAAACTTTATTGTAGAACTGCTTATTTATTAGGAATAAACACAGAAAAGTGTACTAATCTTGATTCTTCCTTTAGTAAAGAAGATACCTCCGCAGAAATCATTTCTCTAAAAGAGAGAATTTCTTATTTAGAATCTTTTTTTACAAAATTTTCCAACGCCAATTCTACTACTACAGCAACCTCTTCATCTGTGGTTTATTTTTTGAATGAAAAGGGAGATACTGGTCCAGCTGGTCCTCAAGGTCCTATGGGTTTAACTGGCCCTCAAGGATCTCAAGGCCCACAAGGTCTGCAAGGAGAAAGAGGTGAGACGGTATATGTTCAAGCAACCTCCTCTCTTCCTCTCTATATTCCAATTGGCGGAGGGACTGGTCCTCAAGGTCCAGCTGGAGTAGATGGTAAAGACGGATCATACATCACAGATATCACTTCCAATTCTACCTCTACCACTTATTTTATTTATAATCCTTCTGCCAATTCTACTAGTAGTATAATAGTTCCTTCTAGCTATATTGTTTCTACCTCTTCCACCTCTACAATTATTGTTAATGATTATAACTTTTTTGCTTCTTCGAGTAATTCTAATTTAATAACCTTCCAAAACGGAGATGATATTACTTATTCTTTCACAGACACTCCGATCTTCTCTTCTTCTACTATCACTAATTTAAATACTACCAACGCTACTTCTTCTAACTTCTT
>DHTA01000001.1 GCA_002408565.1 Patescibacteria group bacterium UBA5272
TTAATATATAAAATTTTATAAAATAAAAAACTCCCCATATTTCAACCGGGAGCAATGGCTCGACCATGACGTTGAATGTGTTGGGAAGTTTTAATTCTTCATGTCCAGCGAGCTGGACTTTGTTTTCTAATCCAATTCGCTGGACACGAAACAATTGATTGTTTTTATGGAGGTATCATCCTCTAGTATTTGAGATGCATTTTTCAATGCGATGTCTTTTATATATGATTATTAATTTTATAAAAGACATATTTGTGGTTTGCCTAAAAGTTGTGATCTATAAAGGACAAACTGAAATATATAAGTTGGGTGCTATTATTTATTATTAGTTTATTTTTAGCTATTATGCAACTTGTGTTGCTTGTAACGAACTGTTTGGTGAGAACCAGCTTTTAAGGATGTTTTTATTTAATTTCCCGTAAGCCGGGTTACGCTTTATCCTAAGCTTGTCACCCTGTCTATATTATAAAGGACACAGAAATAAACACAAGTCCTTTTGGCTTAAAGACTGTGGATAACTTGTCCTTTATACTAAAAATACTAAATGTCCTTTATAAAAGACCTTTACATCGTGTCCTTTATAAAAAATTCTCGTCTCTTAAGGGAAGAAAAAGTTTGTCTTTTAAGATATTTGCATTGTCTTTTTGTTTTAGTTAAATTTCAAATAAGTTTAAACAATCTCTTGGTGGAGACTTATAAAAAAATACCGAGCTTTTATATCTCAGTATTTCTATTTCTTCGGCTGTATTTTTATTTTATTTTTCTTCTCCATCCAACATTTTCATTACTTTTTCATTAATCAAAATTTGTTGAACATAACCGCGAACATTATTTTCATTGGCTTCTGGCATTTGAGTCATAATCTTTAAAGCTTCTGCGTCAATTTCTTCTTTAGAAGTCTCAATTTTTTCTTTTTTAGCTATTTCGTTAATCAAAAGTTGTGACATAACCCTTTTGTAAGCAATATCTTTCCATTCATTTTTAAGATCCTCTTCGGTTTTCTTTAAATGCGTCAAATAATCTTCCCATTTGCTACCAAATCTCTCTACATCAGCCTTAGTTTGCAGTTTCATTCTTTCAAGTTCGTCTGAAATTAAAGCATCAGGTAGGCTAGTCTTAGTTTCTCTAACCAATCTTTCTAAGATTGAAGTCCTCTTTTTTTCTTGAAGTTTCGATTTTTTTTCTAAAACCAAGTTCTCTTTGATTTTAGCCCTCAAATCCTCTAAGGTCTTAAATTGTTCTCCAAAACTTTGAGCAAATTCATCATTTATCTCTGGAAGCTCCTCTTTTTCAGCTTTTTCGTCTTTTTTGTCTTCTTTTCCTTTAGAATCATCGTGAGAATGCTCATGAATCGTTCCATCTTCATGCACATGCCCTCCAGTATTTCTAGCTTTTCTTAAACTTTCAACTACTTCATCGACTTCTGAGTCAGAAACATTTAGAATATCTTCCTTAACCGCTTGATCGTTTTTCTTTTTCAATTCATCAAATTCTCCTTTTTCTATTTTATCATTCTCTTCTTTGGCTAGTTTTTTATAGTCTACTAAATCAATTTTTGGAAGTACAGCAAAAATAGCATTATATTCGAAGTCTGAGCCTTGTCCAATTTTAGCAATAGAAATTTTTGGCTCAGAAACTGGAATAATTTTATCTTCGTCTTTCTTGTTTTCATTTTCTTTAAGAATAGAAGAGTAAAAAGTCTCATTAATAACCAAATGGGCCATTTCTTCTAAAATAACCATTTCCCCATATTTTTCAGTGATTAAATTTTCTGGAGCATTGCCTTTTCTAAAACCGTCGATTTCTACAAATTCTCGGACTTTTTTCAGACCAGCTTGTCTATACTTTTCAAACTCAGCGTTTTCAAGAGAAACGACCATTTTGACCTCTCCATTTTCTAGTTTTTCAAATTTTATTTTCATATAATTTTAGTTTAATTTATTTTTAACCTACTCTTCAACAATTTCTTCAATTTCCTCGATTTCTTCTTGTTTTTCTTCATTTACCAACCCTTCTTCGTCAGCCTCGACAATCAAATCTCCTTCTTCACCAGCAATATCAATTTTCCAGCCAGTTAATTTTGCTGCCAGACGGACATTTTGCCCTCCTCGGCCAATAGCGAGAGATTGTTCTTCTAAACTTACTAAGACTTTAGCTTTTTTTTCATCTTCATCAATTTCGATACTGTGAACTTTGGCAGGGGAAAGAGAAGAAGCAATATTTTCCCTAATATCATCACTCCATTTAATAATGTCTATTTTTTCACCGCTCAATTCATTACTAATAGCGTTTACTCTCACACCTCTTTGCCCAACACAAGCTCCAATAGGGTCTACTCTAGGATCATTGCTTTTTACAGCTATTTTGCTTCTGCTGCCCGGCTCTCTGGCTACTGCCACAATTTCTACGGTTCCATCATCAATTTCAGAAGATTCTGCTTTAAAAAGTTCTATTAAAAATTTTGGATGACTTCTGGAAAGGCGTATAGAAAGACCCCTAGGACCTTCTTCTATAGAGTATAAATAAGCCTTAATCCTTTGTCCTGGGCGAAATTTATCATTTCGAATTTGTTCTTCAAATGGCAAAATGGCGGTAGTTCTGCCTAAATCCACGAAGATATTGCCTTTTTCCATTCTCTGAACAATTCCAGACACAATACTTCCTTCTTTAGTTTCAAATTCTCCTGCAATAGACTCATTTTCGGCTTCACGTATTTTTTGAACCACAACTTGCTTAGCTGTCTGAGCAGCGATTCGTCCAAAATCGCTTTTGTTTTCAAGGTTAAAAGAGATTTCGTCGCCAAGTTCAGCAGTCTTTTTAAGAAGTTTTGCACTAGAAAGCAAAATATGCTTTTCTTCATTATATTTTGGAAGCAACAAAACGCCCTCACCATCTTCTTCGTAAACTTCTTCTTTTAAATCTTCCTCTTCTTCGTTATTTATTCTAACCGTACTCTCATCGACTACAATTTTAATTTGTTCAAAAGCAGTTTCTCCTGTTTCAAAATTGATGTGACAACGAATAAGCTGCCCTTTTCTCCCATACTCTTTTTGATAAGCAGCTGCTAAAGATCTTTCCACAGCATCAATAATTTTCTCACGAGAAATCTTTTTTTCTTCTTCTAAAGTATCTAGAGCTATATTTAAAGCTTTGACATCTAACATATTTTTATAATTCTTTTTATAATTCAATAATAATTTCCAAAAATTTTAATTAAAAAATCGAGCGTTAGCTCGACCTGCCTTTACTCACCCATTTAATAATAAAAACATTTTAACAAAAAACACTTCCAAAGTCAAAAAAGGAAAGTAAAAATTCTTTTATGTTAAAATGTCTCTATGGCAATAAAAAAACCTATCACCATTATTAATTGGAGAGGCTATGTTTCTAATTTAAAAGAAGCGAAAACTATCATTAAAGACTTATCCAAAGAATACTTCGACTTAATTAAAGAAAAAGAAAAAGAGTTGAAAAAAAAACCTAAAAAAAGAGACTTAGACCTTCATCTTTCTGTACCCTCATCTTTTATTTATCCTTTGCAAGAATTTGTGAAAGATAAAAAAAATGAAAAATTCAAAAAAATAATTATTGGAGCTCAAAACTTTGAAGAGATAGGGAAGACCAATAAAAACAACTGTGTAACCTTTTCTCAGATTCAAAGCGTTGGTACAAAGTTTGTAATATTAAACAACGACATAGATTTTGAAAACAAAAACTTATCTGAACAATTATCACCAAATCTAAAAGAGCAAAAAAATCTCAATAAAAATGAAATAGATAATGCTTTTTTACAAAGATTAAACAGTATTAGCAAAAAAAATATTCAAAATAAAAAAGACGAATCTCTAGAGGGGGCGATTAATACAGAAAAATTATTAGAAGAAGAAAGAAAGGTTTTAATCAAAGCCAAAGAAAAAGAATTTCAGATCTTGGAAGAAAAATTAAAATGCTCTTTGCAAAACGGCATGGAAACTGTCTTAGTTATAAAAAGTCATAATGACGACTTAACTTTTTTAGCAAATTTTGTAAAAAGAATAGTCAAGAATCTGCATTATAATTTTTTTGATAAACTTTTTATTTGTTATGAAACCGGTAAAAAAGTTTTAAACATGGACAGGGTGTATGTAGACGACTGCCAAGAAAAAGTGATAGTTATCAGAAGAGCTATAGCTAACCTTTTTGGAATAGATGAAGCTAAAAGAGTAAGAATTCTTTATAGTGGGCCGATTAATCTTAATAACATTAACGCTATTTTAAAAGAAGGTGGTGTGGACGGGATTTTAATCAACAATGAAACTTCTTCCGCAAAAGATTTGGCCAAATTACTTGTTGAAGCGACGCTTTAGTTTTTCAACATTTTTATTTGTTTTTATTCAATTTATTTAATTATCATTATGAAAAAAATTATTTTACGTTTAGATTTGAATGTGCCTATAGGAAAAGAGAATAAAATTTTAGAAACTGCCAGAATTGATGCCGTGCTTCCAGAAATTAAAAATCTTTCCAAGAAAAACAAGTTAATAATCTTGTCTCATTTAGGCAAGGGAGAAAAAAAAGATTCTTTAAAACCTGTAGAAAATTATTTACGAAAAAAATTGACTAAGCAAGAAAATGAAAATGTGGAGGTCTTAGAAAACGTCCGTTTTTGGAAAGGGGAAGCGGCAGTGAAAAATTCTAAAGAGTTCAGGGAGGCTTCCAAGGAATTTGCTTCTCTAGGAGACATTTATATAAACGACGCTTTTGCAACCATGCACAGAGAGCACGCCTCAATTGTAGGAATTCCAAAAATATTTAAAAAAGAAAAGAAAAAAGTAGATATTGGAGAATTAAGTAAAAGAGAAATTAAAGAAATAGAAAAAAGTTTAAAATTAGCAAAAAATAAAAATAAAAAAACTTTACTTATTTTATCTGGTGCCAAAATCTCGACCAAACTTCCTTTGATTAATAAATTTTTAGATTTAGGAGCGACGGTTTTTGTGGGCGGAGGCATAGCCAATCAGATTTTTAAAGATATTTTAAACCTAGAAATCGGAAAGTCATTTTTTGAAAAAAATTTTAAAATCTCTGCCGTTTTAGAAAAGAAAATCTTAAAAGCTATTAAAAATAAGCAGTTAGTTTTACCTTGTGATGTAATTTTAAAAAACAAAAAAGTGGAAACTGTGGAAAACTTACAGACTACAGACTATATGGCCGATATAGGTCCTACCACATTTGCCATCCTAAAAAAAGAGATTGAAAAGGCTGAAAATATTATCTTAAACGGACCACTTGGCTTATATGAAGAAGGTTTCGAATCTGGCACTTTAGCTATTCTAAAAAATTTAAAAAATAAAAAAATTAACATTTTGATTGGTGGAGGAGACACTTTAGTCTTAACCAAAAAGCTAAAAATGTCTTCAAAAGACAACCTTTTTTTGTCTACAGCTGGAGGAGCCATGCTAGAGTATTTAGCTAAAGACGGAAAATTGCCGGGTTTATTAGCCTTAAATTAACAAAAAAATAATAAATTTTTGAAATTAAAAAATCTCTGATAGAATAAATATGTATATGAGTTTCTATATTTCATATACAAAATTTATTACTTGTTTTTATTGAAAAATAAATAAAAATAATAAATATGACTAGAAGATACAACCTTCAGAGACTTCAAAAAGATGTTCTTCTAGGGGTTTCCGGGGTGACATTAGCTTCCACAATGCTCTTTTCAGGATCTCCTACAGCAAACGCTTCCGTACAGACGCAAAGAAACAATCGTGATTCAATCAGTAAGACAATGAATCAGATCAAAAGAGCAGAGAAAGCTGAAATGAAAATGCAAGAGAAAAACGCTCTTAGAGAAGAAATTTTTTCGGAGTAAAAAAAATAAGATTTCATAAATTTAAAAATCACACCGAAGTATTTAGGTGTGATTTTTGTTTTATGTGAATAACTTTTACAACTTCCAAGAGATTACTTGCTATAATTTTAATATAAATAAAGTGAGATTTTGCATTTATTTATTTTATTAGTTTAATTTAATTATTAATTATGAAATTTAATTTTAAAGTTTTTCTAGGAAGTTTGACCGTGATACTTTTGATGTTCACTTTCACAAACTTTCAAAAAGTTTCTGCGCAAATTCCAGAAAATGCAGAAATGGATACTGTATTAATGGCAACTGTAAATATTTATAATGCTACAAATACAAAAATTAATAACAAAACCTATTCTATTTCTTTTGATCTTACAAACAGAGAAGGTATTCAACCTAATATTCGTTATGGTGTTCAACTTATACGAGCTTACACCAATAAACCAATAGACATGTACTTAGTAAACGAATCTATATCTTTAGGTGAAAATGATAAAAAGAACCTTACTATAGAATACACACTTCCAGGTTATATACCTGATGGAGATTATAGACTATTAATTGTTACTCAAAATCAAAACGGTCTTCCTTTAGCCACATCTCCTATAGGTTTCCCAGAAAAATTGATAAACATAACCAATACTTCCGGAATAAATATAGATAAGTGTATTCTTTTTGTAAATGAAGAAGATCCGAGAATCGAATATGCTTCCGGGGAAGGAGTCGCTATTCGCGCAGAAGAAGAAACTCTAACCGCATCTTGTGAAATCACAAATAGCAGCTTGAAATCTGACAATTTAAAATTGCAACTAATTACTCATAAAAGAGATCAGTTTGGAGATATATTAGCCAACAATATTTTAGAGCAAACAGTTTCGGTGAAAGCAAAAAGTAATCAAAGAGTAGAATTCCTTCTTCCTGTATTAAAAACTCCCCAAGCTTACGATATAGATACTTTTTTAATTAATAACGAAGGAAAGAAAGTATCTTATTCTGTATTCTTACACTATGTTGTTTCAGGGTCATCAGCTACAATACAAAATACACTTTTAGATAAGACTGATTATAAAATGGGAGATATTGCAGAACTTAAAGTGTTCTGGACAGCTTCTGCCGACACATTTACAAACTCAAGATTGGCAGGAACTGAAGACACTTATTCTATTAAAGGAGTAATCAAAAGCTCTGCGGGAGAAGTTTGTGGGTCCTTAGAGAAGGAAGTTGAAACTCCTGAAATTTTAGGAGAAAACATTCTCAAAATAAGAATGAATAAAGATTGTCCTGCCGCTATAGCAGAGATAAGTATTATTAATTCCAAAGGAGATCTTTTAGACTCTACTAAAATAGATTTAAACAATCAAATAACTAATGTTCAAATAAATGCAAATATTCCAACGGAAGCTTTTTCTTTTGCTAACTTTAATGCAATCTATATAGTAATCTTTATTGCGACACTAGTTTTAATAGCTTATGCAATATTACGCCTAAGAAAAAAAGAGGTCGAAAATAAATAATAATTAATTACAAATAAAAATATGAAAATCAATAAAAAATTCATCTTATCACTTTTACTGCCAGCAATGTTTATTTCTATTACAAAACTAGCTAGTGCTGATACATTTCAAGTAACTTTTACAGACCCTAGCGAACTATCTTCTTCGGTATCCCTAACTTTACAATATGGTCTAAACAAGAATGCTTATGAAGCTGGTGAAAGTTTATATCCTACTGTGTACGTAAACCCAAAAGCTGATATACGTTGTGCAAATGGGGCAACACATTCACAAACACTATACATGTATCTTTACAATCTTGAAATTGGAAAACCTGATAAAAATAATTATTTATATTTAAAACAAATGAATTCTTCTCCGCTTTTTTATATGGATAGTTCGGGCACTAATTTATATCTAAATGATAAAGTGGTTTTTAACGCCTATAACACTTACTCAGTAAATATCACAGAACCTTATACCGGTAAATCCATAGAGAACCTTCAAATAAATAAAATAGAATCTGCGAGAATAGATTCTCAAGGAAATATTCTAGGGACATTTGATTATGCAGGAGAAGTGTCAGACTATTCTTATTCATCAGGATCACAATATAGAACGGTTAGCGGTACCGCTTATGACGAACTTCTGGTTACTGCTTCTGAGGCTTTATCGATTGCTGGTTCTTATTCAAAAGGGTTAGAGGCTGAAACATATATCCCAAAACTAGTAACCGTTAATACGTATCAAAGACCTATTTTGACAGGAACTCATGTTTATGGAAACGCAACAATACCGAGTTTGATAGCAATACCACAAAACGCAGAAATTGGAGAATATGTTGCGCAGTTAAAATTTAGACCTTCTTATATCTCTTACACACCATCAACAGGTTCTGTTAACACAGGAACTTGGAATATTTCTGCGCCAAAACCTTCTGAACCAACGCCTACCGAACCAACACCTACGTATAAAACTTGTCCAGACGGAAGTCGTATTCTTTCTACTCAAACTTGTCCTTCAGTGACTTATAAGACATGTTTAGATGGCACAAGAATCCCTTCAACACAAACCTGTTACAAGACTTGTTGGGATGGAAGCAGTATCCCTGAAACTCAAGCCTGTCCCAGAGTTCTAAGAGAATTATGTCCGGATGGAACAAGTGTCCCTCTTGGGTCGAAGTGTCCAATGTTGTACATGTTTGAAAGCAAAAACAATTTAGTCTTTAATGATGTTTTAGAATTTTTAGGAATTAAGAAAGCTTCAGCTAGGGCCATTGATGCAGAAATGATAATGATGAATGGCGGCGGGGGTGGCGGTGGAGGCTCTAGTACCTACACTCCTCCACCAGATACTTGTGGAACATCTTGGTGGTGTAAAATAAGTTTTTACGAAATACCGCTCTCTCAATCATTTGAAATTATTTCCTCCAACACCTCTCCTTCTGTTTTGATAAACTAATAAAAAACAAAATAAAAACACTTTTATATTAAAATAAAAGTGTTTTTATTTTTCTTTAAATTTTTACATCTAAAAGCAGAGGGCAATGATCCGACCCATAAATCTCTCCTAAGATTTTTATTTCTTGTACTTTTTCTTCCAGAGATTGAGAAATAAAAAAATAGTCGATTCTCCAACCAATATTTCTTTCTCTCGCAAAAGTTTTCATATCCCACCAAGTATATTCTTGTTTTTCAGGGTTTTCTTTTCTCCAGATATCCAAAAAATATTTCTTCCATTCCGCAAGCAATTCTCTCTCTTCTGGAGTACAACCGACTTGTCCAGCATTTTCTTTTGGACGAGCCAAGTCTATATCAGCTACAGTAGCATTCACGTCACCACAAAAAATAACTGGTTTTTTTTCTTCTAACTTTCTAACCAAATCTAAAAATCTCCTATAATATTCTAATTTATATTTAAAATGTTCTTCACTTTTATTCCCATTCGGAAAATAACCATTTAGTAAATAAAAACTTTCGTATTCAGCAACAATAGTTCTTCCTTCATTATCTAAAAAATCTTCTTCCTTATAACCCATTGTGCCAGAAACTTTTACAGGCTGAGTTTTGGTATAAATTGCTACTCCAGAATAACCTTTTCTGTTGTTGGCTGATTCAAAAAAAGAAAAATAACCTTGTTTATCCTTAGTCTCATCTTGCAATTGATCGATGGTAGACTTTGTCTCTTGAATACAAATTATGTCTGGAGAGTATTTCTGAATCAAATTGTCTAATTCTCCCTTTCTTTCAATAGCGCGAAGGCCGTTTACATTCCAAGTAATTATTTTCATAAAAACAGTTTAACATATCAAGACCAAAAGTTATTACTTTTTTCTAGAATGATACTTAGCAAACTGATCTTTCAAGAATTTATTGGTAACATTAGTATAAATTTGAGTAGTAGCGATAGAAGAGTGACCAAGCATCATTTGCACAGTCCTTAAATCCGCCCCGTTCTTCAAAAGATCTGTAGCAAAAGCATGGCGCAAAACATGAGGCGTACATTTTTTAGAAATTCCAGCAAACTCAGCATATTTTTTTATTATTCTCTCTATGCTTCGAGGGGTAAGGCGTAAATCTTTTCCGTCTTTTATTCTTCCTTTGGCAGTAAAAGACAAATCTACAAACATAGAATCATCCACGTCTACCCTTTCTTTTAAATATTTTTTTATAGCTTCTCTCGCAAAATCTGAAAAAAAGACTACCCTCACTTTTCCTCCTTTTCCTCTGACAGAAATTTCTCCGTGAGACAAATCTTCATCTCTGTCTAAAGAACAAAGCTCAGAGACACGAAGTCCGGTAGAAAAAAAAGTTTCCAAAATTGCTTTATCGCGAAGCGCGGATAAATATAAAACCTTTTCGGCCTCGTCTTTATTTTTAACTTTATTTTTTTCCAAATGAAGCTCTTCTGATTTTAGTTTATAAAAATCTTCTGGAGCATTTAAAAGGTTGATTAAATCTTTTTCAGTAATTAAATCCAATTCTCTTTGGGAAGTTTTAGCTAACTCAATTTTTTCAGGATTGTATACTTCCACTTCTTTTCGTCGACAATATTTTAAAAAAGCACGAAGAGCTATCAAATGATAATTTTGAGTTTTCTTATCTAAAGTTTCTGAAAGTTTATTCTTAGAAGAGTGATTAGCTTTAGAGGGAAGACGGTTTAAAAATAATCTATATTCACGCATTACCTTGTCATCAATATCTGTATATTTATTTTCTTTTAAGAATTTAAAAAAACGATCTAAATAATGGGTATAATTCCGCACAGTTAAAAGAGAGCGACCTCTCTCTATTTCTACATATTCTAAATAACTATCTTTTAAATTTTCAAGCTCTTTTATCGAAATATTGTGCGACATAGCTTAATTTTAACACAATATTTTAAGGGTGTTTTGAGCCTTTTCTGTACTTGCTTTTTTTGAAAAAGTATGATATCATATAGAAACTTATTTAAGTCAAGATAATTTTAATATTAAATATGCTTACAAAAAGAAAAAAGGCGAATGCTTTAAAGGAAACTCAGTTGCATGACAAAGATACTGGCTCTGCTGCTGCTCAAGCTGCGATTTTAACTCGTCGAATTGAAGAAGTCACAAACCATTTGAAAACTCACAAAAAAGATAACAGTTCTAGAAGAGGTTTAATTCAACTGGTTGCTGATAGAAGATCTCATTTAAAATATTTAGAGAAAAATCAACCAGAAGTTCATAAGAAAGTTACCAAGAAACTAGGTCTCAGAGCATAAAAATATCTTCACTAAAAGTGAAGATATTTTATATTGTCTTGTATAATAAGTGGGGAGATTTTTATATTATAGAAAATTAAAAAAATAAATTTTACAAATTATAAATATTCGCAAGAAAAAAGAAAAATGTTTCTGAAAGTCTTTTGCAAAGCATAACCCGACTTAAAGAGACATTTTTCGAGATAAAAATAAATAAAATATATGTCTATTATTAAACAAAAAGAGCAAAGAGTAGCAGTTTTAATTGATACTCAAAATCTATATCATAGCGCTAAAAATTTATACAACGCTAAAGTTAATTTTAAAAACGTTTTAGAGGAAGCTGTAGCTGGGCGACACTTAGTTCGAGCTATTGCTTATGTTATTGCCACCGAAGCTGGAGATGAAGCAGATTTTTTTGACGCTTTAACTAAAATTGGAATTGAAACTAAAATTAAAGACTTGCAAGTTTTTTATGGAGGAAATAAAAAAGGAGATTGGGATGTCGGTTTAGCGATCGACGCTATTCGTCTTGCTCCAAAAGTAGATACCGTAGTCCTGGCTACAGGAGATGGAGATTTTGAACCTTTGGTAGAATATTTAAAAAACTCTACTCAAGTAGAAGTCATATCTTTCGGCCGATCCACTTCTTCTAGGCTTAAAGAAGTCAGCGAAGATTTTATCGATATGAGCGAAAATACAGAAAAATTTATTATTGCTCACAAAAGAGCTAAACACATTTCTAACAAGAGTTCTGCCAAAAAATATAAAAAGAAATAAAGGATTACAAAAAAAGAGAAATCTTTTATGATATAATTTTATTGTAAATATTTCTTTTCTATGGCATACATTCCTACTATACGCACCTTCGAGGACGATGTGAACGATCATCGTGGTTTTGATGAAGCGCCAATTTCTAACGGTATAGAGAAAATTAATAAAAAAGATAGCATTCTTGTTCCAGAAAAAAAAGAGGCTAACCTTACTAAAAAAATTCTTACTTTTATTGCTGTTCTTTTCATCGCCGCATCCTTAGCTTTATTGGGCTATTATTTTTATAATATGTATTTAGAAAGACAAGAAGAAGCTAGACTTATTTCTGAAGCCAACCAAAGACAAGAAGAACAACTCCGACAACAAAATATTGAAAATGATTTAGCGAAGATTTTGCCAAAACTTGCTCCAGGTATTGCTCCATACACTCAAAGCATAAGTCAAAGAAACAATATTATTGTTCTTAACATAAAAACTACTGATCTCAGTGGTATAGATAATTATTCTGCACTTTTTGCCTATATTCTTGCCCACAAAAGAGATTTAAGTAGTGACTTATTTCACGCTTTTAAAATTCAAAATCTACCTCCTAGTCTAGAAAATTTTGAAAATACATTTGAAACCTCCATCACCTCTACTTCTTCAAATAAAAACAGTAACACCTCAACACTTATCGACCCAAGACCAATGTCTTCTGAAAATGTAGTCTGGGAAAGTAAAACTTTAAACAATCAGGATTTTGAAGCGGCTGACGCCGGCCTTACTACTATTATTTACGGATATGTTGATAAAAGATATTTAATCATGACCACTTCTTTAAATGATTTTCTAGAAACCGCTAGATCTATACAAACTTCTACACAGACTAATTAACCCTTATGTCCTTCGCCTCAATTAAATCAAGTTTGGTTATAGGATTAAAAGCATATTTAATAAAAGTGGAATCTGATATTGGGCGAGGAATAAATTCTTTTTCTTTGATTGGGTTAGGGGATAAGGCTATCGATGAAAGTAAAGATAGAGTTTGTTCGGCCTTAAGAAATGCGGGCTTTACCAATCCTAAACAAATTAATCAACGCACTACAATTTCTCTAGCTCCAGGCGATTTAAAAAAGGAAGGTACTGGTTTTGATTTACCAATTGCTCTTTCTTATTTAATAGCCAGTAAAGAAATTTTGGTAAATGAAAAAGAAATAAATGAATCACTTTTTGTTGGAGAGCTTTCTTTAAAAGGTTATTTAGCAAAACTGAAAGGGGCTTTAGCTATTGCTGAACTAGCCGAAAATAGCAATTTAAAAAATATTTTCTTGCCAAAAGAAAACGCAGAAGAAGCTGCTTTAATCCAAAACTTAAATGTGTATGGAGTAGAAACTTTAGAAGAAGTAGTAAATCATCTTTCCGGTAAAAAAAGATTAGAAAAACAAAAACCAACCGACATAAATTCTTTTATAGAAAAATTTCAAGGAGAGAAAATTGATATTGATATGCAAGACATTAAAGGACAGGCTGTAGCCAAAAGAGCTTTACTTGTGGCTGCTGCTGGAGGACACAATATCGCTTTATATGGACCTCCTGGTACAGGGAAAACCATGCTTGCTCGCGCTACCAGATCTTTACTCCCACATTTAAATTATAAAAATATTTTAGAAGTGACAAAGATTCATTCTATTGCCGGATCTGGCGATTTAGCAAATACAAATTTAATTTTAGAAGCTCCATTTCGTTCTCCTCATCACACTTCTAGTTATGTTTCTTTGGTGGGCGGAGGTTCAGTTCCAAAACCTGGAGAAGTTACTCTTGCTCATGGAGGAGTGTTGTTTTTAGATGAATTTCCTGAGTTTGAAAGGAAGAGTATTGAGGCACTTCGTGAGCCACTGGAAGAAGGACACGTTTCTATTTCTCGGGCAAAAGGGACAGAGAAGTTTCCGGCTAAATTTATTTTAATCGCCGCCATGAATCCGTGCCCTTGTGGGAACAGAGGAAACAAAGACAAGAAATGCATTTGCACTCCCAATGATATTGCGCGCTACGAAAGAAGATTGTCTGGACCAATTATAGATAGAATTGATATGTGGGTAAACGTTTCGAATATTTCTTACGAACAGCTTGGCTCTAAAGAAAGAGATGGGGAAAGCAGTCTAATCTTTAAAGAAAAAATATTAAAGGCTAGAGATAGAATGAGATGTCGTTTTGAAACTTACGGTGAAAGAGTAGAGATGAATAGAGATATGAATTCTAAGGATATTTCCATTTTTGCAGAGCTCGAGCCAGCTATTAAAAATGAACTTGATATTTATGCCACCAAACTTCATCTTTCACCAAGAGCTTATCATCGCATTCTTCGCGTAGCAAGAACTATTGCTGATTTAGAAGAAAAAGACAATATAGAATTAGGGCACATTCTTGAAGCTCTTCAATATAGACCTAAAATAAATCAATAAAAACTTTTAATTAGTTTAATTAAAAAGGGTTTGCGGTACCACGAGTTTCAAAGTGAATATGAGGTCCTGTAGAGCGGCCAGTATTTCCAGTAGTACCGATAACTTGTCCTTGTTCAACTTTTTGTCCCACGCTAACATTAACCGTATCCATGTGAGAATAAATTGTTTGAGTTTTATTTGGGTGAGAAATAATAATTACTCCACCGTATCCTCCATTATACCCTTCAGCTGTTGCCCTCAAAACTGTACCAGCAGCTGCCGCGACCGTAGGGGTTCCTATTCTACAACCGTAGTCTACAGCTGTACCATATGGACCATGAAGTCCTTGAGTTTTTACACATCCTGCCACAGGCATCATAAAGTATCCGTTAGTAACATTATTTTTGTAAGCACTTGTAGCTTTTTTGTTGCCAGAAGTTTTGTTGGTAATTTTTATTTCTGCTTCAGCGTCAGGTATAAAAAGAGTAGCACCTTTAGCTAAATTTGTGTCTATAGCTATACCATTATAAGCGGCGATCTCTTTGGCGTCCACTTTATATATTTTGGCAATATCTTCAACTGTGCCAGAATTTTTTACAGTATATTGAATACCATTCATAGGGAAAATAAGGATAGTATCTCCTGGTTTTATAGTCTTTCCACTTAAATCATTGGCCCAAATAATAGTATTTTTATTAATATTAAAAAGTTTAGCTATAGAATCTAAACTATCTCCAGCCTTCACTTCATAAATACTGATTGTGTTGTCTATGACTTTTTCTTTTTCAGTAGAAACACGCATAGAACCAGACTGAACTCTTAAAGCAGCTTCTTCTTCTTTAATTGTAGAAGCATTTGTGTTTGGTGAGTTTTCTTGAGAAGAGGCTAGAGCTAAACTAGGACGGAGAAGGAAAGGAGTAACATCTTCTATAGTCTCTATATTGCTAGTATTTTTATTTTTAGAAAAAAGACTCAAAACATTACTAAACATAGATGCGTCTGCTTTGTGGATAAAACCAAAGGTTAAAATAAAAACCGCCAAAACTATGAATGGAGAATAAAAAGCTTTTCTTATTGAATTATTTTTTTTCATAACATTTGAGCAAGTAAATTCAACCTTTTCTGGAAATTTTAGCTTGCTCACAATTAGACTAACCCAAAGGATTTGTCTAGCTTTTTTATAGAGACAATTATAACATAATACCAAAAAAATATAAACACCCAAAAAAGATATTCTCTTATGGTATAATTTTTGTAAGAAAAACTTTTATTTTTTAAACAATCTTAAATAATTAGAAAAAATATGCACAACGAGAAATTAGACATAAAAAGTCCTTATGTTAGAAAAAAAGAAGATGACACAGAAGAGGCTCGCAGACGAATAGCAAAAAGAGCAATGAATTATTCTGTTGAAAAAAGAAACACGCTCTCTTTGTCTGAAAAGAGCCGTGAAGAAAGTGATAATCTGCTTGAGCAAAAGATTCAAAAAGTAAGTAAAAGAACGGTTGGTGAGGAGATTCGAAAGTTTGCGGAAGTTGCCAGCACAGAGATCTCGGATGAATTTGAGAGACTAGAAAAATCTCTAGATAAAAAAATAGAAGTTTTAGAAGAAAGTATTCATAACAATCTTCTTTTGCAAAATGAAAATTTTGTCATTTCCGAGGAAAATTTGGAAGAAAAAGTTAATTTTAAATTATTTGAAATCAATTCTGCTCTAGAACAAATCGAAAACAGAATTAAAGATTTGGAAGTTTTTTCTTTGGCCGAAAGCAGCCGAACTGAAAAGGTTAGAGAAGAAAGAGAAATAAAAAACCTAAAAGAAAAAGAAGAGGAGGAAGAGGGCGATTATAGTTTAAATTTGTCGTTTCGGAGTGAAAAATCAGAGGAAGAAGAAAAAGAAAAGATTGAGAAGATAAAAGAAGAAAAGAAAGAAGAGCTGAAAACAAAAGTTAAAAAACAAGAAGAAATAAAAGAAGACTCTGAGAATGTGTGTGAAAATGATTATGATAAAAAAGAGAGATATGTGAAAGAAAGAATGAAAAAAGTTATAGAACAATTTGAAAAGAATGGTTTTCTCTTTAAGAAAAATATTTTCCTTATGTTTTTAGAAAAATTAAACGCTAAAGACTTCTTAAAAGAAGATAAGGAAATCGAAGGGGTGGATTTTAAAGATAAAGAAAGAATGTTGGATATTTTAAACGATTTAATTGATGATTCTAAATCAGAACCGAAAAAAGATGAGACTATAAAACACTTTTTAAAAAGAGTTTACAGAAAAGAATACGAAAATAGAGGTTAATTTTCTCAAAAGATTTTCTTTGTGTTAGAATATTTTCTATGAAGAAAATCTTGTTAAATGAAAAACAGTTAGAAGCGGTACAAACTACAAAAGGTCCGCTTTTAATTTTGGCTGGAGCTGGAGCGGGGAAAACAAAAACCATCACTGAAAGAGTCATAAACATTATTAAGGATGGCGTAGAACCTAAAAATATTCTTTGCGTAACTTTTACCAACAAAGCCGCTAAAGAGATGCTAGAAAGAATTCTTGCTCGTTTAAATGAAGAAAATTTAATTGAAAAATATGAAAAAAATATTTGGTTAAATCATAATCTTCCCACTATTAAAACTTTTCACTCTTTAGGTCTTTCTGTTTTGAGAGAATTTGGAAAAGAGTTTGGTTTTACTAAAAATCTCAGCGTTCTCGATACTTCTGACAGTAATCAGATTATAAAAAGTATTTTAAACGATCTTCATTTAGACCCAAAACTTCACGACGCTTCTAAAATTCGAAACGCTATTAGCAAAGAAAAGACAGCTTGGCAAACAGTTGATGACTATGCCAAAAAAGTCTCTAGTTACAACATGGAAATCGTGGAAAAGGTTTGGAGGCTTTATGAAAAAGAACTTCTCAAACAAGGTTCTGCTGATTTTGACGATTTGATAATCAAAACTATCGAATTGTTTAAAAAGAATTCTGCTGTTAAAAAACACTATCAGGAAAGATTTAAATATATACATATTGACGAGTATCAAGACACCAATAATTCACAATATGAGCTTATAAAAGAATTATTAGATATGGAAGAAAAAAATATTTGTGTAGTAGGGGATATCGATCAAAACATTTATTCTTGGAGAGGGGCAAATTTGAGAAATATTTTAAACTTTGAAAAAGATTTTCCGGATGGGAAAGTGGTTTTATTAGAAGAAAATTATCGCTCCACTAAAAATATTTTAGATTTGGCTAATGTTTCTATTCAAAAAAATAAAGCACGTTTTCCAAAAAATCTTTTCACCAATAAAAATACAGGAGAGGAGATAGAAATTTGTCCAACCTTTGATGAGAAAGCTGAAGCAGACTTTGTGGTCAAAAAAATTAAAGAATTAGTTAGGGAAAAAGGAATAGAATTAAAAGATATAGCTGTTCTTTTTAGAACAAATTTTCAATCTCGAATTTTGGAAGAATATTTTATTAAAAATAATCTAGACTACAATTTACTTGGTACAAAATTCTTTGAAAGAAAGGAAGTGAAAGACGTGATGAGTTATTTAAGAGCGAGTTTAAATAGATACAATTTGGCTGATTTAAAAAGAGTTTTTGAAAGTCCTAAAAAAGGGATTGGTAAAGCGAGTATTGCAAAGATTTTTGCTGGAGAAGCAGAAAGTTTGTCGGCTTCTACATTTCAAAAAGTTAGTGTTGTTTATAAATTTCTAGATAAAATTAAAGACGAAATAGAAAATAACAAAAGAAGTCTCTCAGAGATTATTATGATGATAATTAAAGAGTCTGGGATCGAAGAAGAACTTTTAAATGGCTCTAGCGAAGACAAAGAAAGATTGGAAAATGTAAGAGAAATTGTAACTATTGCTAAAAAGTTTGACGATATTTTAACTTCTGAAGCTTTTGAGATTTTTATTGATGAAACTTCTTTAAAAAGTGATCAGGATGATGAAGGGAGTAAAGATGGGGTTCGTTTAATGACTATTCACGCAGCTAAAGGATTAGAATTTGATTATGTTTTTGTCACTGGGCTTGAGCAAGATTTGTTTCCTCACATCAATATTGGCAATAGTAAAAAAAGTTTAGAAGAAGAGGAAGAGGAAAGAAGGTTGTTTTATGTGGCTATCACTAGGGCAAAAAAGAAATTGTATTTGTGTTTTGCAGAAATGAGAACAATTTATGGAGAAAGGAGAATCAACACTCCGAGCGAATTTTTGGAAGATGCCAACGAACTTCGAGAAGATCAGATCGTTTATCACGATATTTATTATCAAGATGATTTAACAGAAAAGTCTTTTAAACCAAAAAAGAAAGTTTGGAATTTTGAAGATGATATAAATATAGACGACGAATGGGAAGAAGATTTTTTAGAGATTTAGTGATAAAATCAGAAAATGAAACCAAAAAAATCTTTAGGTCAAAATTTTTTAACCAGTAAAAAAGCAGTCTTGAAAATTGTTGAGGCAGGAGAGATAAAAAAAGAGGATGCGGTTCTAGAAATCGGGCCAGGTAAAGGGGCTTTGACTGAAGAACTTTTAAAATCTCCAGCTGAAAAAATTATTGCCATTGAAAAAGACAAAGATCTCATTGAATTTCTCTTCGAGAAATTTTCAACAAACATCAAAGAAGGCACCTTATCTTTAATGAAAGGGGATGCTTTAGAATTTGAGACAGAAAAAATAATAAATGACAAACCTTACAAACTTATAGCCAACATCCCATACTATATAACAGGAGCCATTATTGAAAAATTCTTATCTGCAAAGAAAAAACCTGAAAAAATGGTGCTTTTAGTACAAAAGGAAGTGGCTGAAAGAATTGTGGCTAGAAATAAAAAAGAATCTATTCTTTCTTTGGCTGTAAAACTTTATGGAAAACCTAAAATTGTTTATAAGGTCTCCGCTGGAAGCTTTTTCCCAAAACCTAAAGTAGATAGCGCTGTTTTACAAATTAATCTAGAAAAAACTTTTTCTTTCAACCAAAAAGAAGAGGAACAATATTTTAAGTTAATTAAAAAGGCATTTTCCCATAAAAGAAAAATAATGCTTAGCAACCTAAAAAAGGAGTGGGGAGAGGAAAATTGGGAGAAGATATTTGAGAAATTAGATTTAGACAAAAAAGTAAGAGCTGAAGATTTAGATTTAGAAACTTTTTTGAAAATAATAAAAGAATTAAAATAAAATTTGACAATATTTTCATGATACAATTAATCTGTAATTAAGCTTATTAAAAACTTATTAATTAATATGAAAAATGAAAAATTAGCCATCTTTTGGAATAATTTTCGCGAAAAACTTTCCAAGGTTGATGTAAAAATATACTTATATGCTTTAGGAGCTATAGCAGTTATTGTTTTGATAATTATCACCTCCAATAACTATTCTAAATATGGCTCTATACAGAAAGACGGAAAATATTATTTAGACATACAAAAAATAGCTGCTGATTATGGTATAGATCTTAACCCGATAACAACAAACGCAATCGATTATGCAAATAATGAAGATGCGAATGTTACCGAAGACCTATCTCGCTCTCTTTATTTAACCAATCTTTACCTTGAGCAAAACGGCATGACCGACTCGACAGCTCGTGGACAGATTTTAGCTGACATTGTTTTTGCTTATCAAGAACAAGTTATTGGTAACAAATATACTCTTAATAATTTAAATATTATTCGAGAAGAAAATAAAGAAAGTTTGCAAGATTATTACGAAGATATTTACAGCGCTTTTGATAAATACGGGAAAGAGTTGGACAATATATCAACGAATCCTTTTGCTAAATATCAGAACACAGACTCTCTCGATGAAAACACTTTCGATCTTGCCTGGAAAGAGATGATTGATAATATACAAAAAAACATAAATGCAAATAACAATTTGATTAATAATTTAATTTCTATACCAGCTACAGAAAATGGAGCTACCTATCAACTAGAATTGATAAATATCATCTCAAAACAGACAGCTTACTATAAATCTCTTCAACAAATAAATACAGACCCAGTCAAATATCTTCTTCTGAGCGGAAAAGATTTTATGGAAAACTTTCAAAATGAATTAACTTCTACTGTCAACTCTCTTTATATTTATTTTTCAAGTTTTGATGTGAAACTAAATAATTAAATAAAAGAAATTATAAAAAATATGAAAAATACATATCAAAAGCTAATGTCTACAATTTTATTACTTTCATTTTTAATTCCTTTTACTATACCTAAAAAGTCTTATGCTATTTTTGGAGTACTTGATACTGGGGACGCTATTTTAGGTGCCATACTTGGAGTTGATGTTGCTAAAAAAATAATGGATGGTGTATATCAAGTAGAAGACACTGTGTCTAGAGCCTATAATTTATATCAAAATACTTTAGCCGCTAAACAGCTTGTTCAAAATATTAAAAATTTTGACGCTTCAACTTTTGCCCAAAACGCTTCCAGCGACGCTCTTTTTGAGGTTGGAGAAGCTGTTGTAGAAAACCTTGGTATCACTAAAGATGAGTCCACCAATGTTTACACGAAAGGCCAACAAGTTGTGACAAATTTTGGTAATTATTTAGACAAGATTTCTGTTAACGAAATAAAGAAGGGCCTATCCAATCTTCAGATAACAATTAATACCACTCCTTACAACGCTGACATATCTAAAAGTGTTACAGATTTTGTAAGAGAAACTTCTGATACAGCTTTAGGAAAGGTGGTAAATTTCTCTCTACCCTATATAGCAAAAGATGAGATTTGTAATAGCCCACAATTAAAAGATATTATAAAAAATGGTGAACCGGAAACTTTTGTGAGAGCAAAAAAAGCTGTAGGCAATATTGATATAGACAAATTATGTAACACTAGTCTACAAAAACCACAAAAAGAGGCTTCGGAAGCTCAAGCTTCTTTTATTGGTCTAGCTAAAGCAGGTTATGGTGGACCAAAAACAAGTGCAGCTCTTTCAGATTCTACCAACACTCCGTCTGGAGTCGTTGGTATGGCTGTCTCAAATATTTTATCTCAAAAAGACAAAGTTGTGAAAGAGGTCTCAAAGCAAACTGAAGCAACGGGAATGTTTTTAGGAGATCAAAAATGTATTGATAAAGACGGAAAAGAAGTAAAATTTGACCCTACTGACCCTACACAATATTGTGATCAACAATTTTCTACAGCACAAGGGAGTGGATCTGTTTTGGGAGAAAAGGTGGCTGCAGCAGCAGCAGCACCATACCAAAGCATTTTGGCCAGAACAGAAGCGATTCATGACAAATTAAAAAATGGAGATTTTTCTGCAGCTGCTGACGCCATGAAACTAGTTAGCTCAATACTTCAAATGGGTCAAAAAGATGTTTATTCTGTGGTGAATGACCCCTATGACAATCCTTACAAAGGTTTAGCAGACTCTTTAAGTTCTTTACAAAGCACACAAGATACTAGAAACTTACTTACAAAAAACACCGAACAAGAATCTCGAGAGTTTCATTACGGTTCAGACAAATACACGACCGACGATTTACAAAATGCTTTAGAGGTGTATGCAAAAATAAGAACCTTTAACACCCAAAAATTGAATACTTATACCTACAGTTATCTTTTATTAAAAACTTCCGTAGACAAAGCTAAAGCTGCTGTCGATGAAGCAAAAAAGGAAGCGAAGGAAAAAGCAAACAAATGGGGTGGATGGTACAGTGTTTTTCATCCCGTCAAAACTAATACAGCCGCAAAAGCTTCCAAAAACAAAGCTGAGGCTGCAAAAAAATTAAATTTAGCTTTAATTAGTATGACCACTGAAACTAGAAATTTAATTAAAGAGATGGCTAAAAATAATTATAGAGAACAACAAATTAGAAAACTTTTATTAGAATTAAGAGAAACTAAAGACATAGACACAGAGAACAATCAAGAAGCTTTAGCTCAAGCTTTAGACGGAACTTACACAGAAAAAGATTATGCCTTCTTTGTAAGCGATTGGAATTATATACCAGAATATTCGGAAATACATTCAGACCCTTATACAGCAACAACAAAAGACGCTTCTTATTATATTCCTACAAGAGAGGAAATAGAAGGACCTTATACCGAAAACTTGTTGCGTTATTTAAGAGTTAGAGCTTATTTAATGCTAAAAGATTCCTTAGAAGCAGGAGTAAATCCTACAATTCCAACAAAAGACAAGACTATGTTTGATGCTTATGATGTCAAAAATTTTGATTATTTAACCCCTAATCTTCCAAGACCATCAAAAACCACAACAGCCTTAATTGATACCGACGACTCAATTTCTTATTCTGAATTGTCTTATTGTAATCAAGTAAAAATTGGAATCTGTAACAAGGCAGAACTACAAACCTTGGCTGATTCTATAAATAGTTTTGATTACAGTTATAATGATCCAGGATTGGATTTATTGAAAGAAAAATGTCCTCAAGATTTAGAAACTAATCTTAGAAACTTATGCTCTAACGCTGTTAATAGTCAAGACCTTGAACTAAAAGAAATTTGTAAAGATGAAACCTCTATTAAAGAAACTCTTCAAATTGCACAAGAAGAATGTGCAAAATATTAAACAAACAAACTAAAGATCTTTATAAAAGACGGAGAAATCCGTCTTTTTGTTTATTATTTATGATAAAATAATTAAATGAAAAGGAAAAGTTTTTCTTCTATTTTCTCCACTAAAACACTTGGGATTATTTTATTTATAATTCTGGGAGTTTTTAGTCTAAACATTAAAAATGTAGGAGCTGAAATTTTGGTTGAAATAAAATTAAGTGACAAAGACGAAAAATTTCTAATGAGTTCTAATTCCTCTCCGAAAGGCACCTCCAGAAATTTGCTTTGCGAGAATTATAATATTACAACTGACAAAAGATTTCCACCTGCCGTGTGTTATAACTTTAAAGAAATAGACCCTGCTCTTACAAATCAAATAAACACCTTGGTACAAGAAAAAATATTAGCTAACCAAAAAAAAGATGCTGCAAAGCTTCAAGATTTATTTAAAGAAAGTTATAACTCAATAGACAATATCACAGATACTTCTTATTCTGATTCTATACGATATTTAAAAGATTCTTTAGGCCAGGGAATGGATTTAGCCACTAAAAGTTATTTGTCTATTTATGAAAATTTAAAAAGCCAACCAATATCAGACGAGAGAGTAGGATTAGGATTATTTAGATTTATTTCTGTTTTTTCTGAAAATCACGTAGACGAGATAGCAAAAAAATTAGCCCAGATGTATGTTTACAACGCTATGACAGCTTATTTGACGGAAGGTCACACAACTTTAGAGCAGGAAAAGATCCCTCAAGAAGCTAGAGATGCAGCTTTAGCAATTCGAGAAAGTGTAGGGGAAAGTCTTTCTGACTCTGAAAAAGGCGCTGCAAGATATAATTTTTATGAAGTAGGTTTTGATGTTCCAACAAAATACCCAAGTTATATTGACAATCCTGGAGAAGGAGGAGGTTTAGGAATCACAAATCCCGATGGAACTGTAGATGTTACATCAGGAAAAGCTTCTTGTAGTGAAACTAGTGTTTTGGGAATTCTCAATAATCAAAACTGTTCCTTAGTGGCTTTTTTGATAAATAGTATTTTGGATGGAATTTTATTTTTAATTGGAGGATTGGTGAGACTTGTAGGCCAACTTTTTGATTGGGTTATTAGTTTTAGTATTTATAATTTTAATGACTGGGTAACAAATTCAAACGCTTATCATGTTTGGAGGAATGTAATTCTATCCTTAGTAACCTCTCTACTTCTTCCTTTAGTCTTCTATATGATCATTAGAATGTTAATAGATAATGACACTTCTAGAATTAAAAAAATTCTTCCCAGACTTTTGATTACAGCTCTCTTTGTTTATTTTTCTTTTGCTATAGTGGGGTGGATTATTGATCAAACCAATGTGCTTTCCATTTATCTTTATAGAAGCATGCATGATCCAGGACAAACTTTAGGAGACAGCCTGAAAAGAATATTAGCTATTGATACAGCAGCAGTTGGTATAGCTAAAGCAGATTGGACTACCACTCTATTCCAACTTATAAAAGTTGTTATTAATTTTGTTTCTCTTTTGGTTTTGATTCAAGGATTGGTTCTTATATTTATGAGAGCTATTATACTTGTTCTTTGTTTAATTTTTTCTCCTTTAATGCTTTTGCCTGCTGGAATAAATGAATATATTGATAAATACAGAGACATGGTAATTAAAAGTTTTACCAACTCTGCAATCTCAGCCCCAATATTCATGTTTATTGTACTAATTGCTTTACAAATAGGAGAAGGTATTAGAAACTCTCTAGAAAGCAATGCTCAGCTAAATCAAATAGGCCAAGGCTTATCTGGGGCAAACGTTACTATGGGAGCAACGATTTCTTCAATAATAATTATTGTGGTCTTACAATTAGCTATCACAGTCTCTAAAAGAATGAGTGGTGATATTGGTGGACAAATTTCAGGAAAGATTGGTGGATTTGTTGGCAATTTAGCTTTTGGCGGTGCTGCAGCGGTTGCAAGAGGAGGCGTAAGAGCGGTATCAAACAATGAAAAATTCCAAGGTTGGATGCAAAAAAATGAAGGAACTTCTAGAGGAAAGTTAGCTGCAAGTATGATGAATACTGCCAAAAGCTCAACTTTTGACATGAGAAACACTGCCGGCTTTCAGAAAGTTTCTCAAGTTACCACAGGAGACAAAGGATCTTTTGGTAAAGGTTCAACAAGAACCATAAAAAACTCTCAAGAAGCAGCGTATGTAAAAGAAAGAGCGTATCACAACTCACTTACTACCGAGCAAGGGAAAAAGGCAAACCTAGAAAGATTGCGAAAAGAATCTGGTGGAGGTTTGTATGGAAAAGAAATTGCAGACAGACTTGAAGGCAGAGAGTCAGGTTTGTCTCTCTCCGAAAGAATCTCTCACGAAAGAGGGTATGAAATAAAGTTTGATAAAGCCAACGAAATAAAAGATGAAAATAAAAGAAAAGATAAGCTTATAGGCTCCATTGATGAGCATTATAAAGATAATAAAAAAGGGGAAAAATATTTTACAGAAGCTTTGGAAAAACCTGAGAATATTAAACTTAAAAAAGATTTTGAGGAAGCAAATAAAAAAGAAGGAGCAGCGGAAAGAAAAAGTGCAATTATGAAGACAGTTGAGGATTTTGAAAAAGAAGAGAAAACAAGAGCCAAAAAAGAGAAAGAAGAAAAAAAGAAAAAAGAAGAAGAACAAAAGGATGAGAAAGGGGAAGGAGATAATTTGAAAGAAAAAATTAAATCAGGAGAAACTAAAGAAGGTCTGAAGGAAAAAACTTTTACCTCCGCCCCATCTTCCACATCAGATAAAGAAGTTTTAAAAAAAATGGAAAATATATCTAGAAACACAGAAGAAACAAAACATCAATTAATAAATATGAATAAATCTGTAACTTCTTTAATAGATTCTATGAGAAATAAAAATACTAAAACTAGTGTAGATATTCCAGAAGAATATGTAGGAACTTCTTCTAGTTTAAGAAACAGACAGATGTATAAAAGAAATGAGAAAGGGGAGTTTATGAATTTAAATGAAGAACAAAAGGCTCAGAGTAAACAACAAAAAGAAACGTTAAACAAAAAAACTGAAACTACTGCCCCTGAACCAAAGAATACTTTAGACCAGGCAGCTTAGTTTAAAATAAAGAAAATTAATTTTCTTTGTTATAATTAACTTATGTCAGAAGAAAATAAATTATCTCTAAATCTAGAAGACTCAGAACCTGTTCTTGAAAATGAAGAAGAATTTGATTATGATTTTCTTAAAAAGAAGCCTAGTCCTGTTCCAGAAGAAAATACTGAAGATATCGTAACAAGTAAATTTGATACGGCTTTTGAGAACTCTTCTAAAACAATTCAAGATTATATTTTAGGCGACAAATTGGAAGAAAGTATTCGCTTAATTTGTAAAATAGAAAAACTAGAAGGAGAAAAAGCTCAAATCATTATAGAAAATATAGCAGTCTCAATATTAGTGGGACTTTTACCTATTAATGAAGCTAAAGAAACTTTAATTGAAAGTTTCAGATCTAGTGGAATAATTCTAGAACCTTTTACAGCTAGTTCTATTTTAAAAAGTATTGATACTTATATTCTTACAGAGATTAGAAAGAAAATTCTCGAAAGTAAAATTGAAAACAATAAAGAAATTCGCCATCTCACTTTAAAAGAAAAAAGGGAGGAGACTCAAAAAGAAGAACTAAGAAAAATACTTCTAGAAAGAACAGGGACAATCACTGGTAAAGGAGAACCTTTGATTCAATACAAAGAAAGAGAAAAATCTGCTCAACAAATTGTGAAAGAAGAAGAGATTAAAAAACAAGAAGAAAAAAAGGGGCAAGAAATGAATAGAGAGTCTCTTTTGGCAAAAATAAATATGCAAAACGTTTCCGACACAGACAAAATGCGAGAACGTATGGCTCAAATCAGAAAAGAGGAGCAGGAAAGATTAGAAAAAGTAGAAAAAAAAGAAAAGCGAGAGTTAGAAAGAATAGAAGAAATAAGAAAAATTGAAGAAAGGTATGAGATCGAAAGAATGAGTGAGATGGAAAAAGAAAAGTCAGAAAAGCCTGAAGAAAAAGAAATCTTTACCCAGGTAGTTGTAGAAGATTTAAAAGAAAAACTTTTAGCTCACGCAGACGAAAATACAGACTTAAATAATTTAAGAATACAAAGAGGAGAAAAAGAAGCGGAAATCCAAAAAACCAAAAATAATGATTTTTATAAAAATAGTATCACTGAAGAAATACCTGAAACCGATTATTTAAACTTCGATCCTTATAGGGAAAATCTTTAATTCTCTCTAGAAAATGATAGAATATAACTATGCAATTTAGGCTTCCTCAATTCTTAGATATTGAAGATAAGGTTTTTGGACCTTTCACCTTTAAACAATTTGCTTATTTGATTGGAGCCTTAGCTTTTGGTTATCTTTTTTGGAGAATTATTCCTGCAAAAATTATTGCTGTACCTCTTATTTTTATCTTCTCAGGCACTTTTTTAGCCTTAGCTTTTGTAAAAGTTAATCATAGACCTTTTGCAGATATCTTAGAATCTGCATATAAATTTTTAATAGGAAATAAAACTTATGTTTGGCATCAGGAACAAAAAATTGAAAAAGAGGAGCCTAAAAAAGATTTACGAGCTTTAGACATACTAAAAAAGAAACAAATCAAAGAAGAAGAAATTAGCTCTTTTGAAAAAATCAAAGAGCTTTCAGGAAAGTTGGATATTTTAGATGAAAAAAAGAAGCACGCCATCAATTTACGTGAAGAATTAATAAAAAGAAATGAAAGAAAAAATTAATAGTCTTTTTCTGATGCTATAATAGAAGCATGGCAAAAAATCCTTCTCAAAATTTTGTTCCAATTAAAGAGATTAGAAGTGGAGTGATGATTTTAAACAATGGCAATATGAGGGCCATTCTTTCGACTACTTCTTTAAACCTTTCTCTTAAAAGTGAAGATGAGCAGATGGGAATTATCATAGCTTTTCAAAGCTTTTTAAACTCTTTAGACTTTAACGTTCAAATTTTTGTGCAGTCAAAAAAGATAGATATTCGAGATTATATGAAAACTTTAAAGGAGCGAGAAAAAGAAGTGTCGGAAGAGCTTTTAAAAATTCAAATAAAAGAATATATATCTTTTATTCAAAAATTCACAGAGGAGCAGAATATTATGACAAAAAGTTTTTATATTGTTATACCTTATGATATTCCAACCATTACCGGAAATACAAAAAGAATGACGGATACTGATTTTATTAAAAATGAAAGTCAGTTAATGCAAAGAGTTTCTATTGTAGTTAGTGGCCTGTCTGCTTTGGGCTTAAGATTAAAACTAATTGACACAGAAGAAATAGTTAGTCTTTTCTACAAGTTATTCAATCCAAACGAATTAGATGCTAATTTAAAAAAGTTTTAAAAATATGGGAATATTAGACATTTTTTCAAATAAAAATAAAACAGATCCAAATGCAGAGCCTTCAAAAGAAGAAATCTACGATCAAGCTAGTGTGGAGTTAAAAAATTTTATAGCTCCAGCCGGTTTAAAAATCGATGCTCAACAGTTGAATCTTTCAGGAAAACTGGCAAAAAGTTTTTTTGTGATTTCTTATCCAAGATATTTGGATGATTCTTGGTTGGCACCAATTATTAATCTTGACAAGATTTTTAACGTATCTATTCATATTACTCCTCTTGCTACCGCAGAAATGATGAAAAAATTTCAAAAAAAAGTGGTGGAAATAGAAAGTCAGATTTATGTCAAACAAGAAAAAGGGGAAGTTCGTGACCCAAAACTGGAAACCGCTCTTCGAGATTTGGAAGATTTAAGAGATTCTCTTCAACAATCTAGCGAAAAAATGTTTGAAGTTGGTCTTTATATTACGATTTTTGGTGACACTGATGATGAACTTAAAAAAGCAGAAACTGAAATTAAAAATATTTTAGAAAGTAAATTAATTTATTTAAGGCCTGCTCTCTTTCAGCAAGCAGAGGCTTTAAAAACTACTATGCCATTTTGTTTGGACGAGATTAAAATTACCAACCAACTCAACACTTCTCCACTCTCTTCTTTCTTTCCATTTCTTTCTTTCGATTTATCAACTAACAATGGTATTTTGTATGGCTTAAATAGACATAATGGATCTTTAATTTTATTTGATAGATTTTCTTTAGAAAACTACAATAGCATGGTTTTTGCTACCTCTGGTTCTGGTAAATCTTATTATACAAAACTAGAAATATTACGTACTTTAATGTTTGATACCAATGTCATAATTATTGACCCTGAAAGAGAATATGAATATTTAGCTGAATCGGTTGGTGGAAGATATTTTAATATTTCTTTAAATTCAGATCATCATATTAATCCTTTTGATATAGCGTATCCTGGAGAAGATGAGTCCGTTGCAGACGTGCTTAGAAGTAACATTATTCATTTAGTAGGACTTATGCGAGTAATGCTTGGGGGACTCACTCCAGAAGAAGATGCTATTGTTGATAGAGCCTTAACAGAAACTTATGCTATTAAAGATATCACTCCAAATACTGATAGTTTAGAAGGATTAGAATTTCCAGTTTTAGGAGACTTTGCAGAAGTTTTATCTGGAATTGAAGGTTCAGAAAATATTTTACAAAGACTTTCAAAATATACTGAAGGGGTCTGGTCTGGTTTTATTGGACAACCTTCTAATATTGATATTAATAAAAAATTAATTTGTTTCTCAATTCGTGACATGGAAGATGAGCTAAAGCCTGTAGCAATGTATATTATCACTCATTATATTTGGGGAGAGATAAGGAAAGAGTTAAAGAAAAGACTTTTAATTATTGATGAGGCTTGGATAATGATGAAAAATGAAGACACCGCGTCTTTTCTTTTTGGTATGGCAAAAAGAGGAAGAAAATACTACTTAGGCCTCTCGGTAATTTCTCAAGATGTAGGAGATTTTTTACGTTCAGCTTATGGTTTACCTATTATTACCAACTCAAGTATGCTTTTACTTTTAAAACAATCTCCTTCTAGTATTGATTTGGTACAAAAAACTTTTAATCTCACAGATGAGGAGAAATATTTACTTCTAAGTTCTGGAGTAGGGGAAGGAATATTCTTTGCTGGTCAAAAACATGTTGCTATAAAAGTCATTTCTTCTTATGTGGAAGATCAAATAGTCACCACTAACCCTGCTCAACTTCTTGAAGCTAAAAAGAAAAAACAACAAACTCAAGCTGAATAATTTTGTTATAATATATTTAATGAAAAAAAATAAAAAAAAATTATCTTTTTTACTTTTAATGTTTTTCTTTCTTTTTTTCTATTTTTTAAACGAAGGAAAGGCACAAACTTATACCATCTCTTCTAAAGTAAATATAGACTGGGAGGTTTTAAATAGTTATACCCCTCCTTTTTATGAAGGAAAAACTTTAGCAGCAGAGCAAGCTGAGCTTAAAGCTGTTGCAGAAGTCGAAATTTTAACTCCAGCTGGAATTTTAGATCCCAACAAGCTTTTTTATGCTTGGTCTTATAATGATTTTTATGCTCATAATTATTCTAAAACTGGTGGAAAAATTATTTATTTTACTTTAGATGGTTTAGTGAGCGAAAACGTAATTAATCTTAAGGTTTATGAAGATAATAGACAAAAAAATCTTTTAGTAGAAAAAACTATTCGAATTCCACCTAGAAAAACTTTGCCTATACTTTATAGAAAAAATTCTAGCCCTATTATCACTTACTCTAATGCTATAAATAAAAAATATGAAGCTTACAAAGTCTCTCCTGGAGAAGAATTTGAAATTCTGGCTGAACCATACTTTTTTACAGCTAAATCTGCTGAGGATAGAAATTTAAGTTATACCTGGTCCTTAAACGGTATTCCTGGAAATCTAAACTATTCTAATGTTTTTGATTATAAAGCTCCCGGCTCGGCTTATAGAGACTTTGGAGTAGAGGTTGTTGTGAATAATAGTTCAAAACTATTACAAAAAAGTGAAACTCTTTTAAATTTTATTTTTAAGGAAAATTAGTCTGTTTCTTGTGCTAAAATATGTTTATATATGAAAAAGTTTTTCATTTTTGTCTTTCTAATCTCTGGTTTTTTTTCTTTTTTTAATGTTTCTGCTCAAGATGTATATTCTAGAGAGACTTATGAATATGTTTCGTCTTTTGACGGAACGGCCACTTCTACCACTTTTGAAAATACAAGCGCTCGTGGTATTGCTGTTTCTATAAATTTTATTTTAACCCTAATGGCAGTATCTATTATAGTTTTAATTATTTTTAGAGTGATTCAAGGAGCAGTTATCAAGGGTACTTTAGATAATATTTATCAACAAACAAAAGGCAGGAGCCTTATTCAAAACGCTGGAATAGCTTTGATTATTTTTATATTTTCCTATGCGATTCTTTCTTTTATTAATCCGAGATTAACCGGTTGGACTTTAGCTACTAAATATGCAAATACAGCTTTTAGAGACACCTTTAAGAGTGCAGACATTTGTAATCCAAATGAAAGATATTCAAGCACTAATGCTCTCGACATGCTGATGCAAGACGAAGGTAATAAAACAAGTATTTATACTGACACTACTGGGCATCTGAGTATAGGAGTTGGTTTTAATTTAAACAGAGAAGCTCCCACTGTAGTAAAAAATGATTTAATGAAAGCTGGAATTTCAAATGATGTGGCCGAAAAACTGATTGCTGGAGATAGAGGAGTCATCATCACTCAAGAACAAGTAAAAAAACTTTTAGAAAATGATTTTGAAAAGCATAAAAAAATGGCTATAGATTTTGCTGGAGGACAAAGTAATTTTAATTCTCATCCAGAAAATATTCAAAACGTTTTAATTAATATGACTTTTAATATGGGATCGGGAGGTATTGCTAGTTTTAAAAAAATGCAAGAAGCTTTGAATAACAAAGATTATGAAGGTGTAGCAAAAGAAATAGTAGACAGCAAATATTGCAGTCAAGTAGGAGGAAGATGCTCTCGTTTAGCCAATTTAGCAGCTCCCAATTATTGTATAGCGTATCAACAACAATTAGCCACAAACAAATCTCTTTTTGGTGGTACGAAAGGATCTTGGCCTGGAGTAAGTATAAATGATACTGTTATTATTCATAATATCCGTGTCGGAAAATCTATAGAACCACAAGCTAGAAGACTTTTGGATGCTTTAGTGGCTGCTAACATAAATTTCGAAGGGACAACCAGTTGGAGAACTTATGAAAAACAGATTGAGCTAAGAAAAACAAATGGTTGTCCTGATATTATTAATTCTCCTTCTAACACTTGTAAAGTTCCTACAGCAAAACCAGGAACCTCACGCCATGAAGCTGGTGTTGCTTTTGACTTCCAGTATGAAGGAAAGACTCTTTGCTATTCTAATGCGACCTGTGTAAAAGGTACAAACCCTTTATACGACTGGTTGATGGCCAACGCAAAAGATTATGGTTTTTATAAAAATAGTAAAGAAGCGTGGCACTGGTCAGTAGACGGAAAGTAATATTTATTTATGGAATCAAAAAAAGAATCATTTTTAAAAAAAAATAAAAAAGAAATAATTGTTGTTGTTTTAGCTGTTTTAGCTTTTAGCTTATTGTTTTATTTTTTGTTTTTCAAAGAAAAACTTCCAAATTCTTCAGAATCTCCAAACCAAACAGGGAAACCGGTTTTCAATTTTGGAAATTTATTTAATTTTTTTACTAGTAATGGCGATAAAGGAGAAGGCCTTGTAGAAAATCCTGACGATACGAATTTTGTTGATTATTATTTTGAAAGTTTGATAAAGGTTTGGGATAAGCCAGTAGCAGGTTATGGATTTTATGATAAAGTTTTTACTTATAAATATACCGATTCTGAGGGTATAGAACAAACATCCACTTCAAGTAAAACTATTTTACAGTTTGTAGACGCTGAAACCGGTTTTATTTATGAAAAAGATTTAATGTCTCCAACTTCCACCCCAGTCCAAGTGACAACTTCATCTTTTCCAAATACTGTACGGGCTTATTTCATGAATGAAAAGGAAGGAGGTAAAAATAGAGTTTTCTTTCAGTTTTTAGGAGCAAATAATACTATTAAAACAGTAAGTGCTACTATACCAACATATTATGGCTCTCCAGCAAAACTAATGAATTCTTTGAATTTTCCAGACAATATTAAAAATATTGTCACCTCTCAAGACAATACCAAATTAGCTTATATTGTTCAAAAAGAAAAAGAGGTTGGAGGAAAAACTGACACTTATACAGATTGGTATTTAATGGAGGACGCAGAAAATTCTTATGGCAAAAGAGTTTATAGCTCTGAACTTTCTTCCTGGAAACTAATTCTTTCTAATATTGGCGAGCTTTTTGCTCAAACCACAGACACAGCTTATGAAAATAATAGTCTTTACAAAGTAAAGACTATTAAGAACACTTTGGGTAGTTTATCTCAAATTTACGGTAACCACAATGGTATGATGTTTTTAATAGAAAATAATAATTTATTGACTTCTATCTTTACAAGCTCTGGTATAAAACTTTATAAAAATATAACTTTTGATGAAAAAAGTTTTACAGATGCCGATTTAATTCCGATTAATTTTTCTACTTTAGTTAATAAATGTGTACAAAGTAACACTTTAAATGAACAGTTAATAATTTGTTCTGTTCCAAAAGAGATTGTTAATTATGATGCTGGATTGCCGGATGCTTGGTATCAAGGAATGACAACTTGGGAAGATGATTTATATGTTATGAATGCTGAATATTCAAATGGGCATCTTTTATTCGACATAAGATCAGACGGACAAGTAGAAGATATTATTGATGCTAAAAATTTAAATATTAATTCTTATAAATCTCATTTAGGATTCATTAATAAAAACGATGGGTCGCTTTGGACCTTAAATATAGCAAATATTCTTTATTTGGGAGGGGATTAATTATTTACTTTTTATTCTCTTCCTTCTTTACTGATTTTAATTTCTTTTTAATATATATATCTTGAAAAATAGAAAGGATATTATTTACTGTCCAATAAACTCCAATAGCTGAAGGAAGTACTGCGGCTGAGACTCCAGAAATCACTGGCAAAAAGTATTTCATTTGCATTTGCATGGTTTTAGCAAAAACTTCTTGGAAATCTTGAGTTTTAGAATCTCTTTGTTTTTCTTCTTTTTTATTATTAGTCAAACCAAGACTTTGTCTTTTAGAGAGAATAAACATGGTTATCCCAGTTAAGATTCCAACCCATATGTATTTTTGAGACAAATTCATAAAACCAAAAGCTAAATTTTTAACTGTTCCCGGGAAGGTATTAAAAGAATAAATTAAATCTTCTCTAAGAATTACTCCACCATCCCTAAAAACATAAAAGAGAGCAAAAAAAACAGGAATTTGTATCAAAAGAATTAAAAAACTAGAAAAAGGTTTAATTTTCTTTTCTTTATAAATTTTCATTGTCTCTTCAGCAATTTTTTGTTTATCATCTCCGTATTTCTTTTTAATAGTAGACAATTCTTCTTGGGCGTCCTTAATTAAATAAGAGCTTTTTTGTGAAGATAAATTTAGTTTTAAAAGTAAAAGTTTAATAAGAATTGTTGTGAGAATTATAGCTACACCGATATCATGACTAGGAAAAAGGTTAAGAAAAAAAACGACAATATTATAAACCGGCGCCAAGAAAAATGTATTAAACATATTTATTATTTATTAATTATTTTATTAAAAGCATTATACAATTCTTTTTCTAAATCGAGAAACTTTAAAGTTTTTAAATCTTTTTTTGGATAAATCAAAACCGCTAATTTTTCTTCTGTTTTTATTTCTTTTTCTTTTAAATATTTATCCAGTAAACTAAATATTCGTCTTCGAATTTTATTTCTTTCTACCGCTTTTTTAAAGACCTTTCCTGAAAGGATTACAGCAAAAGAAAAATTTTTTCTTTTATTTGTTTCAAACAAAACATATTTTATATCAAAAAATACACCTCTAATTATCTTAATAGGTGTATTTTTTTTAAAAATACTTTTTATCTCTAAAGATGTTAATTTATAAGCTTTCTTTAACATTTAATATGTTATTTCTTTTTATTTAACTTTTTGAGAACTTTAGCTTTACTAGACTTAACAGTCTCCATTCTTTTAACTAAAGATTTTTTCTCATCTGAAACTGAAAGTTTTACCCTTCCTTTCCTTCTTCTGTTTTGTATTATCTTCTTTCCTCCTTCAGTTTCCATTCTCGAAAGAAAACCGTGAGTTGTGTATCTTTTTTTGTTTTTTGGTTTATAAGTTACTCCGCCTGATGCCATAAATTTGTTTAATTAATTTTGTATTAATATACAATAAAATTCTCAAAAAAACAAGTATTTTATCCTTTGTTTGTTTATTTTTTCAAACTTTTGTATAATAGAAAAAATCATTCTTAATTATACTAATTCTAAACTTATGGACTACAAACAAATCTGGGATATGGCCTTATCAAGAATAGAGTTAGAATTGTCTCGGGTTAATTTTAATACTTGGTTTAGAAATACTCAAATTATTAACTATAAAGATGGTGTTGTGATTATTGGAGTTCCAAATGACTTTGTAAAAGAATGGCTTATTCAAAAACATCAAAAATTTATTTTAAGAATTTTAAGAGAGATACATGAAGATGTTAGGGGGGTAGATTTTCACACAGTTAAACTTGAAACTTTACAAAAAAAGGCAGTGCAAGCTAAAAATAAAATCATGGAACCTACCAGTTCTCTCCCACTTCAAGATTTATATATAAATAAAGACGATGGTTTAAACCAGAAATATACCTTTAATAATTTTGTGGTGGGAAGCTTTAATGAGCTAGCTCATGCAGCTTCTCAAGCTATTATTAAAAGTCCAGGAATAGTTTATAATCCCTTATTTATTTATGGAAATACTGGTTTAGGAAAAACTCATCTTATACAAGCTATCGGCAACACCATTAAAAACACTTATTCTGACAAAAAAGTTTTTTACACTTCTTTAGAAAAATACTATTTAGAGTTTGTTTCTGCTATTAATAGTCAAAAAATTAATAATTTTAAGGAAAAATATAAAAAATACGATGTTTTTATAATGGATGATATTCAATTCATAAATGGAAAAGAAAAAACTCAAGATGAACTCTTTCACCTTTTTAACAGTCTCCATAATGACAATAAACAAATAATTTTTTCTTCAGATAAACACCCTAATTTTATAGTAGGCTTGGAAGATAGATTAAAATCTCGTTTCAATCAAGGTATGATTGTAGATATTGGAGTCCCTGATTACGAATCCAGAATCAATATTTTAAGATCAAAAATTAAAAATAGAGAAAAAGTAGAAGAAGGGGTAATTGAATACGTGGCGGAAAATATTAATGGAAATATTCGAGAACTAGAAGGTGTTATTAATTTCATTCAAGCTCAAATTGAACTTTTTGATCAAAAAGTTACCTTACAAAGTATTAAAAATCTTATTAAAAATAATGTTCGCTCTAAAAAATCCGTCTCTATTTCTGAAGTAGTTAAAATTGTGTCTGAATATTATAATATTCACCCTTCTTTTATTTACAACAAAACTCGTAGAAAAGACATAGTTAAACCAAGACAGATAATTATGTATATTTTAAGAGAATACTTTGATGTTTCTTATCCAACCATAGGGGAAAAGTTGGGAGGAAAAGATCATACAACAGTAATTCACTCTTACGAGAAAATTAAAAAAGAGAGAAAGGAAGATCCTTATTTGAATAAAGAAATAGAAGAGCTTTATAATATTTTAAAATAAGATTTAATGTTTATAACTTGTGAATTATATTCTGGATTACTCTTTTGATTACAAGAATATCTGTGCATAACTTTCGTATAACTTTCTTAAGTTTCTATTATTTGAAAACATTTTTAAATAATTGTAAATCTTAATTCAATTTTTCTTTTTCTGAATCACACCTTTTCTTTTTTAAAGACACCTTAATAGCCTTATTCAACAACACCTTTTTGAGTTTTTAACTTTATCAACAGACATATCTATTAATAAGTATTATTAAAATAATAATAATTTAAAACCTGTATAACTTTTTAAGTTTTGATATTTTAAAATATTCTATATAATAGATATTATAAAACTATGAAATTCGAGATCAATTCTATTAAGTTGTTTAAAATTATTAATCAAGTAGGAAAAGCTAGAAATAAAAATACTTTAAATTCTTATTTAAATAATATTTATATTAAAAGTGAAAATAATAGTCTCACTATGAGAGCTACCAATCTCGAATTGACTTGCGAAAAAACAATTTCCATGAAAGGAATTGTTAATGGAGAATGTTTGATAAATGGAGACGTTTTAACCAAGATTTCAAATTATTTTTCTAATATAGACACAAACATAACTTGTGAAGTGATAGATGATGTTTTCAATATTTTATATTTAAAAAATAAAGTTCAGTTAAAAACTACGAAATTAGAAGACTTTCCTAAGATGCCAAATTCTGGAAATTATTTAACTAATATAAATTTAAAAACTTATATTGATCTTATAAAATCAGTATCTTTTTGTGCTTCAACTTCAGAGATTAAGCCAGAAATTTCTTCAGTTTATTTATATTCCAAGAATGAGCAATTATTTTCTGTTGCCACAGATTCATTTCGTTTAGCTGAGAAGAAAATAGTTTTTAATAATAATACAGAAGATATTAATATTTTAATTTCGCAAAAAAATATCAATGAAAAAATTTCCATTCTTGAAAATTTAAAAGAAGAGGAAGGAGAGGAAAGTGAAGTTGAAATTTATAGTAGTGAAAACATTTTAACTATTCAGAATAGTAATACAACCCTCTCTATAAGATCTATAAATGGAAATTTCCCAGATTATAGACAACTTTTTCCAAAAGAATGGACTACAAAAATCAAAGTAAATAAAAACGAGCTTAAAAACACCCTTAATTTATCAACAATTTTTGTAAATAACTACTCTTATATAGATTTAGACGTTGATATTGAAGAAAAAACAATAAAAATAAAATCTAAAAATGATAAAATTGGAGCTTTAGATAAAGATATTTTTTCAGAAGATATTAAAGGAGAAAATGTCTCGGCTAGTTATAATAGTAATTACTTTTTAGATGGAATATCTCATATTTTAAGTGAAAATGTAGAACTTCTTTTTACTCAAAATAATAGACCAATGTTTATTAAGGATGCAAAAGATGAAAGTTTTACTTATCTTTTAATGCCTCTTAATAAATAGTAGTTAATAATTATGATTAATAATATTCATAGTTTGTTTTCTAAGTATAAAGAAAGTATAATTTCAAAAAAAAATATTGAAGATCAGGTTATTTTTATAATAAAAGAAAAAACTAATTTAAAATTAGAATCTAAAAATTTAAAAATAAACACAAAAAACAAAACTGTAAAAATAGTAAATTTAAAATCAAGTTTAAGGTTTGCTTTACAAAATAAACTTGTTGAAGATAAAATTTCTACTATTATTAAAGATCGTACCGGTTTTATTTTAAATTAGTTAAAAGAATTGAGAACTGGGTTTGGTGGAACAATAATATGATTATCTGGATTAATGATAAGGGGTGTGGTAACACTATTTGTCTCTACTGAGGAAGAGGAAGCATTTGTGCTAGTACCGTTCATTGTGTTGGTGAAAGGACAAAAAGTGCTTTGCATCCATAAATCAGAAGGTATTTTCCAGAGGTTGTATTGAGAATCGTTTTCATCTAAAATAGAAAAACTATAATTTATACCATCTACTGTATAACAATAAAGTCCATTTACTGGAGGTCTGGTGTTTTTAATTATTAAATCAGAAGGCTGATAGCCATCTTTAAAGGAGGAGGCGGTTTCGTCTTTAATAGCATAGCTCATAAATTCATTCCACATAGGAACAGCCACCATGCCAGACATGCCTTTATTAATTCTACTGTTGTCATTATTCCCCGCCCAAACACCTACAACCACAGAAGGGGAATAACCAATAGTCCAAGTATCTCTGTATTCATTGGTGGTACCTGTTTTGGCTGCTACAGCTTTTCCGGGAAAATAAAGACCAGAACTATAGCCGTATAAAGGTGCTCGTGCATTGTTGTCAGAAAGAATGCTGTTTATGTAGCCAGCCACAAAACTAGGAATGACACTAGCATTATTTTGTTTATATTCTTCTAAAACATTTCCTTCTATATCAGTAATAGATAAAATAAATGCTGGAGGATTATATATTCCACCATTAGCAATAACTCCATAAGCATTGGTTAATTGAAGTAGAGAAGTTTCTCCAGAACCTAACACTAAAGATAAACCATAATTACCATTTATATCTAAAGTTGTAATACCTAATTTTTGAGCAGTAGAAATAGCGTTTTTAACACCTACTAAATATAGTGTTTTAACAGCTGGAATATTTAAAGATTGAGCTAACGCCTCCCTGATTGTGACAGGCCCCCTAAAATCCCCATCGTAATTACTTGGAAAATAACAGCTGTCTGCGCTATAGCCTGGTAAGGGAGTGCCATCATAATAACAAGTAGTACTAAATTGAGTTGGAACGTCAAAAAGAACTGTTTCAGGAGTGTAACCTTCCATAAAAGCTGTAGCATATACAATAGGCTTAAAGGCTGAACCTGGTTGTCGAGGAGCTGTAGCCACATTAAAGTTTCCAGGTATAGCTTCAACCTCAAAATAATCTCTAGAACCCACCATGGTTAAAATTTGCCCAGTTCTAGGGTCTATAGCTACCAAGGCAGCATTTGTAGCTTGATATTTTTCAGCGTTTTCTAGGGCATATTTATTAACTATATTTTCTCCTTCGGATTGTAAATCATAATCTAGGGTGGTTATAACTTTTAATCCTCCTTTATCTACTACATCTTTTCCGTATTTTTGTTCAAGATAATCTCTTACGTAAAAAACAAAATGCATAGCTTTTCCATTTTCACTGTTTTTTTGCCAAACAACCTTTTCTGCTTTCGCTTCTGTATACTGTTCAGGACTAATTTTTTCTTGATCAAGCATTAGTTTTAAAATTAAGTTTTTTCTTTCTTCTAATTCATCTACATGAGTTCCATAAGGAGAATAATACGATGGAGCGTTAGGTAGGGCAGCTAAATAAGCAGCTTCTGCTAAAGTGAGATCCGCAGCATCTTTGTTGAAAAAAAATTTAGAAGCAGTTTGAATACCATAAATAGTTCCACCAAAAGCGGCATCATTTAAATAAATAGTTAAGATGTCTTCTTTGGAGACCTGAGAATCTAATTTAATAGCCATAGCCCATTCGGTGATTTTACGAATAATGCTCTTCTCTCTAGTTAAAAGGGCATTTTTAATAACTTGTTGATCAATAGTTGAGCCTCCTTGAACAAAAGATCCAGCTTTTAGATTTGCTATCATAGCTCTAACGATAGAAGTTGGGCGAATACCTCTGTGTTCATAAAAGTATCTGTCTTCAATAGCTATTGTGGCATCTTTGGAAAATTGAGAAATTTCGTTAGAAGAAACTTGTGTTCTTTTTACTTCGCCATGCACATCGTAAAGTAAAATTTTTCCAGTTCTGTCATAAATTTGGGTAGAGTTATCAATTTTTCTGTTAGCAAAATTAGAAAAGTCTGGAATATTTACAGTGGAAATGTAAATAGCTATAGCTGTTACAAAAATTAAAAATAAAGAAGCTAATACAAAAAATATGGTTCGTAGCCATTTACGGATCATTTTTTTTCTCCGTCTAGAATTTGGATCTTGTTTTGTTTTTTTATTTTTTTTCATACTTATATTAGCTTGTGGTAAATAAATTAAGTAATTACATTTTATCACAGAGATAAAAAATAACCGTTTTTTAAAAAGGTCCTTTATGCTATACTTTATAAATAATTGTAATTTTATGGCTATAAAAAAGACAAAAGTTATTGTGGATGAAGAGAAAATTAACGATATCTTAACTCGGGGTGTAGAGGATATTATTGATAAGGAAGAATTGAAAAAAGACTTAATGAGTGGAGTGGAGTTAAGAATAAAGCTTGGTATAGACCCAACTGGTCCAAAACTTCACTTGGGAAGAGCTATTCCTTTAAGAAAATTAAGAGAGTTTCAGAGACTAGGTCATCAGATTGTTTTGATTGTGGGCGATTTTACTGCTCAAATTGGAGATGCTTCAGATAAAAACGAAAAAAGACCAATGCTTACTAGACAACAAATCGATGAAAATCTTAAAGACTATAAAAGTCAAATTGGTAAGATTTTAGATCTTTCTAAAACTGAGTTTGTTTATAATAATGATTGGCTTTCCAAACTTACTTTTTCTGAGCTTATAAAATTATCCGAATGCTTTTCTGTGCAACAAATGCTAGCTAGAAGAAATTTTAAAGAAAGGTTTGAAGAAGGGAAAGAGATTTCTTTGCGTGAATTTTTATACCCAATGATGCAAGGATATGATTCTGTTGAAATAAAAGCTGATGTGGAAATTGGAGGTTTTGATCAACTTTTTAATTTGAAGGCAGGGAGAATCATTCAAGATTATTACGGTATGAAAAAACAACACCTTCTTACTTGCGAAATGCTTGAAGGTACCAATGGAGCAAAAATGAGTACCTCACAGGGAAATATTATTTCCATTGTTGATGAACCAGATGATATGTTTGGAAAAATAATGGCCATGAAAGATGGTTTGATAGTTAAATATATGAAGCTCTGCACTGATGCAAAAGAAGAAGAATTGGAAGAAGCTGAGAATTTTTTAGCTGATAAAAATAATAATCCAAGAGATTTGAAGCTAAAATTAGCTAAAGCTATAGTAGGTATATATCACAACGAAAAAGTAGCCACCAAAGCAGAAAATAATTTTATAGAGACTTTTCAAAAAGGTGGTATACCAGACAATATTTCTCAAATTTTTGTGAAGGAAGAAGAGAAAGATTTAGACATGGGAGATCTTATAGTAAAAAATGGTTTTGTAAAATCCAAATCTGAATGGAAAAGATTAATCGAAACTAATTCTGTAAAAGAGATTCTTGAAGAAGGGGAGAACATAAAAGAAAAAACCTTAACCGACTATAAGGTTAAAGTTTTTCCAGCGAGTCTAAAAATTGGAAAAAAGAAATTTGTACAAATTATTTTATAATTTCCAGAAAGCGTTATCTTCTTCGTCTTCATAAAGACCGTCTCCATCTTCATTTACGTCCACTCCTTCTTCTTCTGGATCTAATTCTTTTTCATCGTCTTCTAAATCCTCTTCATCTTCAGTATCTTCTTCATCTATGGCATCCTCTAAAGAATCTGGATTAAAACCCTTTTCATCTTGTTCATTTTCATCAATTTCTTCCATCTCATCATCATCTCTTTTGTCAAAAGAATCATTTTTTGAAATATGTTTTTTTGGCATAATTGGCATAATTTTTATTTATTTTTTTATGATGTGTATTATAAGAAATTATGATTTTTTTTCAAGAGATTTTTTAAGAAAGCTGTGAATAACTATTTCACACTTATCCCGTGTGTATAGGCTACAGCTATAGCGTCATATTCATCATCTAATTTTTTAGCTTTATTTACTTTGATTTTTAGAATTTTCTGCAACATAAAGTAAACTTGGTTTTTATCAGCTTTTCCATAACCAGTCATGGCAATTTTTATTTGTAAGGGAGTATATTCAAAAATTTTTAAGTTTAAAACTTGAGCTAAAAAAATAATGGCCCCTCTCGCCTCAGAGACTCCCATAACAGTTTTTTGGTTGTTAGTAAAAAAAAGTTTTTCTATAGCCAATTCGCTTGGTTTGTATTTTCCTATAATTTTTTTCAATTCTTTTCCAAAAATAAAAATTCTCTCACTAATTTCTTTTTTTCTGTCAGATTCTAAACAGTCTGAATAAATTACCTCATATTCAGTGTTTGACTTTTTTTCTAAAATAGCAAGACCTAATCTGTCATAACCCGGATCAATTCCTAGGATTCTTTTCATAAATTATCTTCTAGCTTCTTAATATGTTCTTTGGCTTTTTCCGTAGCCACTCTTCCTCTAGTTGTCCTTTCAATAAACCCAATCTGTAAAAGATAAGGTTCTACTACGTCTTCAAGAGTACTCTCTTCTTCACCTATGGAAGCGGAAAGAGTATTTAATCCAACAGGCTTGTCTGGAAAAATATTTACTAAAGTGTTTAAAAGCATTCTTTCGGCCACACCGAGACCCATATTATCTATTTCTAATAAAGCAAGAGTGTTGTTTACTACCTCAATATCTATAATAGCTTTATTGACCTGAGCATAATCTCGACACCTCTTTAAAAGATAATTGGCCGTTCTTGGGGTAAAACGAGATCTTTTAGCAATCTCTAAAGCTGCTTCGTCAGTGATTTGAATATTTAAAATTTTGGCAGAATTTTTTACAATTTGAGTAATTTCGTTTTCATTATAATATTGCAATCTGTGCACTCCTCCAGAAAATCTAGAACGAAGAGGGGAAGAGAGTAAGGAAACTCGGGTAGTTGCCCCAATTAAAGTAAACTTTGGCAGATCTAGTTGAATAGTTCTAGCACTTGGCCCTTTTCCTATAATAATATCCAATTTACCAGACTCCATAGCTGGATAAAGCACTTCTTCTATTAATTTATTTAGTCTGTGAATTTCGTCTATAAAAAGTACATCTCCATCTGAAAGATTAGTTAAAATTGCTGCCAAATCTCCAACTTTCATAATGGCTGGACCAGAAGTGATTCGTATATTTGTATTTAATTCTTTAGCTACTAAATTAGCTAAAGTTGTTTTTCCAAGTCCAGGAGGGCCGTAAAATAAAATATGTTCCGGAGCCGACCGTCTTTCTTTGGCGGCTCGAATTAAGATTTCTAAATTGTCTTTAATAGTTTTTTGTCCAATATAATCTTTCCAAAGTGAAGGACGTAAAGCTTGATCGAGATAGTCTTTTTCCTCTTCAACAAGCTCTTCCAACTCTTCTTTTAAGTCATTTTCAATATTTTTTTCGTTAAATTCTTTTTCTTCCATAGTTGTAGTTATTTTACCATATAAAAGACGCCTCTTGACAAAAGCCTTGATTATATGATATCATTGTAAATGGATGATAAGGAATTTGTCATTCTTTGTTTTTTAAAAACCGCATAGATCTCTAAACAATTGAGACTTCGTCTCATACTTTTATAGGTGAAGGACGGCTTTGGTTAGATTTATTCTAAACTGAACCTATCCTTACACGAAAGTTTTCTTCACCAAGAGGTTGTTTAGAGATCTGTGTGGTTTTTAATTTTCGTAAAGATCGACGACGGTTAGAAGTTCCTCGTAACTAGTTTCCCCTCGTAACACTTTTATTATACCATCTTCTCGCATAGTAAGAATTCCTTGTTTGTTAGCCAAATCTTTAATTTTTCTTTCGTTGATTATTTTTTCTGTAACGATTAAATCAGAAATTTCTCTATCCATTTCTATAGCTTCAAAAACTCCTGTTCTACCTTTATATCCTTCAAAACATTTTTCACAACCAGCAGAATTAGCTTTGTATATTTTGTAAGTATTTGCTGGGCGAATATCACCCATAGAATCTTCTTTATGGGATGAAATCATGCCGCCTAAAATATTAGTAATTTGTTTAGTTTGTTTTTCTGAAGCTTCTATTTCTTCTTTACAATAAGGGCAAAGCTTTCTAACGAGTCTTTGAGCTAAAGATAAAGAAAGAGCCGAAGCTAAAGTCCCAGGATTGGCACCCAGTTCTAATAAACGAGGAATTGTTCCTGCGGCGTTGTTGGTGTGTAAGGTTGAAAAGACTAAGTGCCCGGTGAGAGCAGCGTTAATCGCTACTTTGGCCGTATCTTCATCACGAATTTCACCTACCATTATAATGTCAGGATCTTGACGCATAGCTGCACGAAGTCCAGAAAGAAAAGAATAACCTTTATCCTCTTCAACTTGAGTCTGAACAATGCCAGCCAAATGATATTCTACAGGGTCTTCAATAGTAATAATTTTTACGCCTGGATTATAAAGTTTGTTGATAAAAGCATACAGAGTGGTAGTTTTACCAGAACCGGTTGGCCCAGTGTTCAAGATAATTCCGCTTGGTTTTTCAATGTGTCTTTCCACCACTTCAAAAAGTTGAGGAGAAAATCCTAAAACTTCCAGGTCGGCCATGATATTTCTTGGATCTAAAATTCTCATCACAAAACTTTCTCCATAATTTCCAGGAACTACTGAGAGACGAACTTCAATTTCTACATTTTGATCGATGATAGAAAATCTTCCGTCTTGAGCATTCTTGGTGATACTTAATTTTATTCCAGATAAAAGTTTGAGGCGAGAATTAATTAATTTCATTGTTGGATAATCTAAGTAACAAATATCTATAAGTTCGCCGTCAATTCTATATCTTACACGCACTTTTTCTTTTTCTGGTTCAATGTGAATGTCGGAAGATTTAAAATGTAAAGCTCCCGAAATAATTAATTCTATAATTCTAGAAATTCTAAAATTTTTAGACTGATTAGCAATAGCGATAATAGAGCTTCGTAAATCATCTAGGGTTTTTATGTTTTCAAAAAGATCTTTTAAGGTTTTAGAGTTTATATCTAAAATACCTGAAGTTACAGGTTTTGCGACAGAAATATCAGAATATCTTGTCCAGGCATGCTCTAAAGAAGCGTTGGAAGCCATGAATTTTATAAGTTCTAAACCATGTCTTTCTAAATTTTCTAAAATTTCTCTTACACCTTCTTTTTCTGGCGAAAACATTGCCACATAAAGCTTGTTCCCAACCTGTTTGAAGGCGGCTATTTTAGATTTTTTAGCATCTTCCTCTTTGATTTGTTTTAAAGCGTCTGGTTCGGGAGCAATACCTTTTAAGTTGATATAAGGCAAACCAAACTTGTCAGATTCTCTTTTTATAAAATTTTCTTCTCCTTCTTTTCTGGCGACCCCTAAAATATCGTCAACACTTTCTACTGTCTCAGTATCTTGAAATTGTAAATCGTATTTTATTTCTTTTTTTTCTTCTTGTTCATCCATACTATGAAAATATTATAGCATTTAATATTTCTAAATATTGTTTATAACTTACTTGATTTTCAAAAATTTGTTATATAATTTATATATAAAGAAACCAAATAAAAATATGAATAAGAACCTTAAAAGGAATTTGAGCGAACTTCATAATACTCATCAAATCACTCACAGGGTTGCTGCTCTTTTACTTTTTTCAATCTTAGTTATACTTGCGGTATATGGATTATCTAGAGTGAAAGCACTTCAAAATGTTTATTTTGCGGTTCCTAATGCTAATCAAGGGATCTGTTATAAAGAGGGGGATAATTTTAATAATCCAAACACTCATGTTTCTTGTAAATCTTATAAACCAGTTTGTCAGACAGAGCTAGGAACATTGGTAGAATGTGACACAGGAAGAGTGATTGATTAATCGGTTTAATCTTTAAAATTTGACCTAATACTTTTAAAGCTTTGTTTTAGAAGAGTTTTTCAGATTATTTTTTAAGTGAAACCCAAAAGAAAAGCCTTGACAAATTCTTTTAGTTTGTTATACTATTGTCAGATAAAAAGTCCTTTGATAAATAAGATAAAAACAATATAAACTTAAAAATCGACAGAAATGAACAAAACAGCAACATTTTTAAGAACCTGGGGATGGCTTATAGGAGCATTTCTCATACTTTTGCTGGTTTTAGGAAACCGCTCTGGATGTACAAGAACTGCGCAAACAGAAGAACCGCAAGATTTAGACCTTTATGAGAGCGCTTATCAAGATCTAAATTCGGCATACCGTAAACAGCAAAAAGCTGAAAGGAGTAGGCAGAAATATCTTGATGCTACAGAAACTTTTTGCAGTAATCAGGATTCAGAAGCTCTTGGGAGCAATTCTTCTTCTAAAGATTGTAATTGCCAGAAGTGCACAGCTGAAAATGAGAAGCTGGGGGATGGAAATCAGATTGTCACCATTAACATCGGTGACGAAACGTCTAAAAAAAAAACTGAATCCACGCCTACAACTCCGGTAAAAAAGTCTACGACACCTACAGTTAAAAAAACTGAAAAGGCTGTAGAAAAACCTTGTACCGTTATAAATAACTATTACGGTTATGACAAAAAGGAAAGCCAAAAAACTGTTCAAGAAGCAGTTCAGCCGAAAAGGTCCTACGATTCTTCTTACGAAGATTATTCTTCGCAAAGAAGTGAAACTGTGACTAAATCTTACGGGACTACTGAAGAAGAAGATTGTTGGCCAACTTTGAAACCGTCCCTAGTGGACAAGTTCGGACTTCACTACAAAAGTGACGGACGAGTTTATCAAAGAGACGGGTCTCTTTACAAAGGCAAGGAACAACCCTTCTTGGGTGGAGTTCAAAGTCAAGATGAAGCGTCTTCTTCTGGCTCTTCTAGAAGTTCTTCTTATTCGTCAACCACAACCTCCACTTCTTCGAGTGGTGGCGGTTTACAACTAAAGTCTGGTTATCGTAGAGGACCAAATGGCGCTGTTATCGATAAAAATGGTAACTATGTCAAAGAAGACCCGTTCATTCGGTAAATGTTTAACTTTAAAAACAAAAGCTCTCAGATTTGGGGGCTTTTTTAACATATTGACAGAGGAGTTAATTTATGCTATATTTTATTTAGTCATGAATATTCACAACTAAATAAAATATTTAAAAAATGAAGGCAAAAAAGTTCTTTTTATTGCTAATAGTGGCACTAGGTTTGCTTTTTGCAAGTTGTGCTACTCAAATGGTGCCGGTATATAATGCCGAAGGTCAGCAAATTGGATATACAGAACGCCCCAGAAGAGTGTCTGTATCGGTTTATGGTTATGGGGGACAGATGTACAACAGGGGGTACTATAATCAATATCAGTACCAATATCAGCAAAGACCTGTTTATCAATATTATCAGCAACAACAGCCATATTATTATCCACAACAAAGACCTGTTTATAGATATTATTAAATAGTAAACAACCCTTAAAAGGGTTGTTTTTATATGATATAATTTTTATATAAACTTATAAATATTCACACTTAAAACTATGGAAAAATATCCAAAAACAAATAAGCCTATAGAGCAAAAAGAGGAAGCAGATCCAAAAAAAATAAATGCTGCCAAAGCAGCCTTCAAATGGTTGAAAGACAATTGGAAGAAATCGACCATATTAGGAGTTGGAGCTATGATGGCAGCGCCTAGCATTGCTCAAAATGAAGCAGATGTTAATAAGCAAGTTGGAGAAGAGATTGCAAATAGTGAAAAAAATAAAAACTCTTACACAATTGCAGGGGGGCATGTTTTAGAAAAAAAACAAAAGAAAGGTGAAATAAAAGAAGATTATCAAGCCACAGTAGAAGATTTTAAAAAAACAAAAGAAACAAAAAAAGAAAGAGTTAAGCCACAAGAAGAAATAGATCTTATTTGGCCATCTCTTGATCCAGAATTAGTAGAAGAGTACGGTATTTACTACGGAGAAGATGGAAGAGTTTATAATTCTGATGGAAAAATTTATAAAGGGGAATACGGACAACCTTTTATTGGTGGGACAAAAAAACAAGAAGTTGAAAATGTTATGCCAAAACCAGAAGAAAATGTTAATTCTGTTAAAAATACAAATAAAAAACAAGTTAAACAAAATAATCCAATAAATAATAAGGGTCCAAAACTAAAACCTGGTTATAAATTTGGTCCAAATGGTTTTATTGTTGATAGTGAAGGCAATCCAGCTAAAGAAAATCCATTTGTGGGTAAATAAAAATATGGAGAAGAAACCACAAAAAGAAAGAAAAGTTATTTTGGGAAAGGAGGAAAATTTAAAAACTAAACCAACTAGTGGTATTGCTGCAGAAACAGTTTTCGATAAATTTAAAAGACAACTAAGGACTTCTGCTATTTTAGGAATGGGGGGACTTTCTTTGTCTGCTGTTGGTCAGAATATGGAAAATATCAACAAAAAAGCCGATCAAGAATTTTTGAGGGATAATAAAAAAACTGAGGTGGTTGTTGATACCGTTAAAATGGAGGATGGAAAAACTTATATTAAAAAAGAAATTTATGGGGAAAAGATTACCGATAAAGAACTTCAAAATTCAGCAGCTTCTTTTGATGAGATTAGAGAAAAATACATTAATAGAGATATTCGTGCTTATGAATCTGTCGTGGTTAATTCCAGATTTAAAAAATTAAGAGCAAACGAATTTGTGAAATCTACCCAAGAAGAATCTATACAGTATGGAGAAAAAACTGTAACAGTTAGACTCTTTAAAGAAGGGCAAGGTAAAGAATTGATCAAATATCTTAAAAAAGCTTACGGTGTTGCTGAAGCAAATAGAATAATTAAGGAATGGGGTATAGATGAAAATTCTTATGAAACTTTATTAAACTTAAAAAGAGATCAATTTGTGAGGGGAATAGTTCATGGACAAGACAAAGAACATTCTCGTTGGGTGTATTTAGCAGGAGGTCCGGAAAGCTCAGGTACTCCATTTATTGGAGTAGTTACAGAGCAAGATATTTTTATGGAAGGTCTTGCTGAATGCTCAGGCAACCCTGTTTTTGAAAGGGTTTCTGTGGATTGTGAAGACACAAAAGTGCACAACTCTAATACAAAATGAGAGTTGTTAGGTCTTGACAGAGTGTTGTTTATACAATATAATTGCGATGTTATTAGTTGATGGGATAATTAACAAATTTATGAAAATTTTAAATATTATAAAAACTTTTGGAGCTGTATTTGCTTTAATTTTTGCGTTAGGATCAATTACTTTAAATACGACAAATGCTCAAGTTTGGTGTAATGACGGAAGTTATGCAGCATATCCTGAAGCTTGTGGAGGAGGGAATGTTCAACCTTCTTGGAACCAGCCTTGTTATGGATACGATTGTATGAATACAGGTGTATGGTGTAATGACGGAA
>DHTA01000005.1:0-18015 GCA_002408565.1 Patescibacteria group bacterium UBA5272
TCAAATATGAAAATAATATTATTACTTTTTCTGGACAACCGCAACAAACCGTTAATATTGATAGTTATTCTATAATTACTATCATGTTAAATGCTTATAATGCAGGCACAGACTATTTTAGGCCAGGCTATGTCACTTTTGATCCAGCAAGGACTGGTTGGAAATTTGTCGGCAATCCAGAACTGGAGCTTTGGACAGAGGGTGAAGTAAAGACTTCCAATAGAATTAATTAATTGTTTAATTTTTTAATCAAAACCGCTCAATTTGAGCGGTTTTTAATTTTTTATTTATTTGCCAAAATTATATTTTTCTGATAGTCTAAAGACAGATTGTTTTATTTTAGAATCGGGGACAGGAAGTATCTGAACATTGGTTATTATGGGTAAAAGTTCTGGTTATGGAGGATGGGAAAAGACCTCAGATGGCAAAGAGGTGAATTCTAGATACGAAAGTCATTCAGATGATAGTACAACAGAACATCATCTCTGGAATAGTTCAGGTGATAGTTGTGGTAGAGAAAATCATAACCACGTGATCATAGACAAAGATAATTCCGGACAACATACTTACGCGTGTTCTGCTGGAGATAAGTATTCTAGAAATGGTCCTGACATGAATGTGGACAGAATTGTCTCTTGGAGAAAAGACGATGAGAGTTATGATCAGGATACCGGCAAGTAAATGCTCGGCTGATAATTGATTTAAAAAACATATTTATTATTTAAATATGTTTTTATTTTTTCCATAAAGTTATATAATATACCTGTTGTATTAACATGATAAGCATATAGTTATGAAAAAAGAAATATTGAATATTGTAAAAGAAAATATAGAAAAAATAGATATAAATGTTGAACAAGAATCTTTAGCTAAAGAATTTTTTGATCTATCAGAAATTCTAGGACTAAGTGTTTTTTATGATTTAGTAATGGATGCTTTCTTATTAGCTAAACACGATAAATACGATAAAGATCTGTGTCCAAGAAATAAAGATGAACTTTTGACAGGCTTAAAAAGCCTTTAAATATAAATCTAGATAATTTTATTGGCATGGAAAAACTAAGGAATAGTGTAGAAAAAGAAGATAAGGTAATCCAAAAGTTGGAATATATAAAAAAATTACCCATACAAAGATATGTTGGTCGTCACATAGACATGCAAGAACTGAAATATGAGGAAGATTATTTGGATTTGTATGGGCTTATAAATGATGAAGAGGATTTTTCTCATCTTGTTAGAAGGCGATTTCATAAAGCGGAAAATTTTGAAGATTTTAAAACGCAAATAAAAAATTGGTTTAAAGAAGATATTAATTTTATTTTTGTTATTAAAGATAAAGAAGAAAAACCAATTGGTACAAGTATATTATATAATTTAAATCCTATAAAAAACGAAATAAAGTCATCTCTCTTTCTAGAAAAAGAGAGCAGAAATTCAAAAAAGACGATTGAATCTTATATTGCAATACTCAAATTTATAGTACAGATTTTAAAAATAGATACATTAAAATATAGTGTTTATAAAGATAATGATTATATACTTAATATGTATAAAAAAATCCTTAAAGATACTAAAGAAAAAGTAGATACAAATGCTGAGTTTGAAACTTTTTCTCTAAATAAAGAAGTGTTATTTGATTTAATAAAAAGACTAGAAAGTATTTTAGATAAAAATTAAAATAATAAATCCAAATAACCAATGTTAAAATGTGGACAACTTTAGCAAGTTTTGTAAAGTAGAATGCTTAATTTTAATATAAAACCGCTCAATTTGAGCGGTTTTATTATTTTTTATTTATTTGACAAAATTTATTAGAAGGGTATATTTTAATCAGAGACAATGTTGTTTCAATTAAAACACGCAATTATGGAAAAGGAGTTTATTTCAAGAATGGGTGATGATCTGTATGACTGGGATACCGACACTACGTTTGACCAAGGGCACAGCGGTTCCGACAGTGACTGTCTTCCGTCGTGGCAACAATAATGTTTCCTCAACAGCATCCTTAAGGGTAATTATTAAAAGTAATTACCCTTTTATTTTTTATAAAAAATAGTATACTAAAAAATATGAAAATCACTTACTCCTCAACTAAAGAAGACTTTTTTATCTTCTATTTGTCTCAAATCTTTTTTAAAAAACCTGTTTACTTAAATGAGATGTATAATTTTGCTGGTCTTTTTAAGATTGACAAAGATGAAATAAGGAGTTTGGAAGTAACTGATTCTCAGAAAAAAGATTTTTTCGAAGGTAAAAATTTTGAAGAATTTAAGAAATACTATTTTCTGTACGATTTCTACAAAGAAGTAGATGAAGAAAAAATAAATATAGTACTTAAAAGTTCGGAAAATTATTTAAAAAAAGCACTATGGTCTCTAACAGAACTTTTTGGAGAGTCTCAAATGTTTCCAAATATTGAAATAGCTTTTGTTCAGTATTCCATAAAAAATCAAGAAACAGATTTGAATGCCTTTACGAGTAAGTTTTTAAAGAATAAAATATTTTTAGCTTTCAATGACACTTTTGATATAAAGGATACTCAGGTGGTGAATTATTATATAAGAGTTCTTATTCATGAACTCACGCATATTTTTATAAATGAGAATACATCTTTTCAAGAGATTTTTAAAGAAGAGTGGACAAATAAATACAAATATATAAATCCAAAAGATTATAGATTTAATATTGAAGAGCTTTTGACTAGCTCACTCGTTTTTCCATATAAAGATTTTGGTTTTCTTTGCGAAGACCTAGGTTTTGAAGAAAATCTAAATAAAAAAGAAGACTCTCTCAAGAAAAATAAATATAGGAAAATAACTTTCGATTTTTTGGAAGAGTTAAAAAATTCTAAAGAGGAAAACAAATTAGAAAAACTATTGCCTCTTTTTATATCAGAGCTGGTAGAAGAAGGATTGTTTTTAAAGTAGAATGCTTAATTTTGGCAAGATTTATTAGAATGGTATATTTTAATTAGAGACAATGTTGTTTTAATTAATATGCATAAATATGAGAGATAATTTATTTTCTGGGTATAATTATTTATTATGTGAAAGTTATGAAATTAAACATATCGTCATCGCAGGAGGATTTTTTAAAATTTTGTATTTTTAAATTATTCTTCTTTAAAGAAAATATCAGCAATTCTTATTTTAAAGAATTGTCAGATATTTACAATGTCCCAGAAGAAAAACGCTGGTCATTGAAAATAAGTGAAGAAGAAAAAAAAGAAATTATCTCAGGAAGTGTTGAACAAAACATATTTAAAGAAAATAGTTTTCTCTTGAAAAATTATAGAGAAATATCAGAAGAGTTTTCTAGCATCTTAAGAGAAAGGATAGAGTCTTTTCTTTCTCAATATTTAAATATCTTGGAGAGTATGTTTGGTAGTTACGATTTTGAAGAAGTCGATCTTTGTCTAATCTCTACTCCAATTAAAATGGAAACCAAATTACTTCCAGCTTTTGTTATCAAGGCTCTTCCAAAGAAAATATTTCTTTCAGTTAAAGAGGGGAATATTCATAAAGACGATATCATCTTCTATACAAAGACTTTCTTGCATGAATTAGGTCATGTTTTCTTAAATAATAATCAAATCTTTCAAAAAATATTATTAGAAGAATGGAAGGATAAATATAGACATATAGATTCTTGGAATTATAGAAATATTGTAGAGGAGCTTCTGGTAAGTTCTGTTATGTTTTCTTATAAAGACTTTGGTTTTGCCTATAGTGTTTTAGGGCTTGAAGAAGACTTAAAAGAAAAAGAAGACTCTTTAAATAAAAATAAATTTAGAGTAATAACTTTTAAATTCTTAGAATCCTTAAAAAAATCTAAAGAGGAAAACAAATTAGAAAAACTATTGCCCCTTTTTATATCAGAGCTGGTAGAAGAAGGATTGTTTTTAAAGTAGAATGCTTAATTTTGGCAAAATTTATTAGAGAGGTATATTTTAATCAGAGACAATGTTGTTTCAATTAAAATTTTACTGACATGAGTAATAACAGTTGTGATTCTGATGATGGTAGTTGGGATGATACTCAGTATAAAGATACTATCGACAATGATGACAGTCTGCCAACATGGCAACAGTAAATTTTCTACAGGAAAATGGCGGGATGAAAAATCTGGCCATTTTTGTTATATTATAGAAATGAAATTAAAACTTATAAACTCTGAAAAGGATTTTGTTATATATTATTTATCTCGATTTTTAGAAAATGAGCCAGAGAAGTTTTTTATAAAAAGTGCTTCAGATTTTGATATAGATCTTCAAGAGCTAAAAGCTCTTAATTTTGATAAAAATATAAACAATGAACTTGTCTTAGGAAAAAAGATTTCAATTTTGAAGCCACACAAGAAATTATTAAAGAGTGAATATAATCCTATCTCAAAAGATAATGCTCTTCTTTTGAAAAAGAGTCTTAAGACAAAGATTCAACAAGTAAATACTTTTTTAGAAGATTTGTTTGGCTCTCAGAGTGAATTAAAAAATATTAAATTGACTTTAATTCCCACAGAAATTATTCCTAGAATAAATTATTTAAGTTTCCCTGCCTCAGTTCACGAAAAAGTCCCAAACAAAATTTATTTAGTGATGCATATTCAAGACAATTTAGAAAACAAAGATATTTTGCTTATGTATCTCAAAACTACCTTTCATGAGTTTTCACATGTTTTTCTTAATCTCAATCAGGAATTTTCAGATATTTTAAGGGCAGAGTGGATTAAAAATTATAAAAATATAAACCCTAGGGAGTATAGAAAAAGAATTAAGGAACTTATTGCGAGCTCATTATTTTATTATAAAGACTTTGGTTTTGCTTACTCTGTTTTGGGACTGAGGGAGAATTTAAAAGAAAAGGAAGATTCTCTTAAAAAGAATAAGTATAGGAAAATGACTTTCGACTTTTTGGAAGAGTTAAAAAACTCTAAAGATGAAAAAAAGCTAGAAAAAATGTTACCAGTTTTTATTGAAGAATTAGTAAAAGAAGGATTGTTTTTGTAATAATTATTCTATTCAAACATTCCCTTCTTTACTTTTACCAGTGCTTCTATAAACAGAGGTAATTCCTTTTCTAAAGGTTCACCATTTTTTAAATTATTTAAAAAATTTAAAGTTATTACTCGATAAGGATTTTTACTTAGAGAATCTTCTTTCTTTTCTTCGTTTTCTTTAAACCCTAAATCTTTGTAAATAAATCCAAAATCCTTATCAGCGAAAACAAGAGTCTTAGTTAACAATTCTTCCGTATTAAATCTATAAGTATTTACTTTGATGTTTCTGTATTTATTTTCCCATTCAGATCTCAATATTTTTTGGAGTTTTTCATTTTTATTTATAAAAATATGAGTTATTTCATGTAATAGCACTTTTGTATAATATTCAAGAGTTTCTTTTTCGTCAGGAAAGAGTTTTTCATCAAAAGCTAAAAAGATTTTATTCTCCATAAATTTACCAGTAAAGGCATTGGGGGTGATTCTGTTTTCTTTTATAGAAGGTTGCACAAAAGCTATATCTATTTCTTCAGGCATTTTGGATTCACCTAAAAGATTAGTTAGGGTCGATAGAAATGTCTGATAATACCTTTTTAGGTTGGCGATTATTGCTTCTATAAAAATCTTTGTTTTTTCTTTATTCAAGTCTTCATAAAAATCAAAAAGAAAATGATAATCTTTAAATTCTTCAAGATTTTTTTCTGCAAACAACTCTATTTTTTGAGTATTTGTTATTTCCAAACTTCTAATTTTAGATTTATCGATTTTAAGAATCTCAGCAAAATTATATATCTCGTCAGAATAAATCGGTTTTTTGAGAAAAATTTGAGAAAAATAAAACAAGAAAAACTCATTCTTTGTTGAAGAGTAATTTATTTTCATATGTATCAAGTATATCTTTTTAAGATGAAAAATAAAAGGGTAACCGCTTTGGCAGTTACCCTTAGGAATCTGGAGAATTTAAAAGAAAAGGAAGATTCTCTTAAAAAGAATAAGTACAGGAAAATAACTTTCGATTTTTTGGAAGAGTTAAAGAACTCTAGCGATAAAGACAAACTTGAAAATTTATTGCCGGTTTATATTGATGAGCTGATAAAAAGGGGATTGTTTTTAGAGAAATAAGTTTATTTATATTTTCCTATTTTAAATTTTTTATTAAAAAATGAATAATAAATATTTTTTACAGACCCGTTTTTATTCTCTTTTTTTCTTATTTCTTGTATAGAATTTTCTCCTTTTAAAATCCAACCTTCAATTTCTGGTTTAATTTTTTTTAATTTAGCATCTTGCCAAGCTTTTTCTATTTTTATACTTCGAATATAACTTTTTGGTATAGAAAGGTATTTATAGTTTTTATGTAAATCTTCCTGATCTTTTGCCCACATTAAATGTTTTTCTATTTGAAATAAGATATGGCCTTCGGTTTGTTTTAAAATTTTCCCTCTAGTGTAAAAGTACTGTTTTTCTAAATCTTTATCTTTTATAGAGTTGAAGCTATAAGTGTGAGCCATATCTCGCCAAAAAATTTCTAAAGTTGTATTTTCTATATAATTATGATCATAAATATAAAAAGATGTGTAGCAAGTATTGATTGGAATTATAGTATTTAACAAATAGTCATCTCTAGTTTTTAGTGTTGTAAAATATCTCCTAACTTTGTCTTCTTTAATTAAAAAACCGCATACACCAAGCCATTGTTTTTCTGGGTGAAAGTTTTCTTTACTTTTTAAATACATAGCATCGCTATATAAATAATCAAAGCTATTTCTTTCTCTAAATTTGTCACTAAAATTTTCTAAACCTTTTTTCATGGGGTCATTATAGCAAAAATACGACCCTTACAATATGGGTCGCATTTATTTTTTATTACAGCCATGGGCCGTCATACCAACTTGGTTTATCGTCCCAAGTTTCTCCAAAACTTTCAGAGACAGCATTGTCTGTGGCAGCATCTCTACCAGCTTCTACTGCATCCGAAAAAGACGAATTGGTTTCAATAGCGTTGTCTAATGTGTTGTCAACATAATCGCTATAATCATTCTCAGCCATGATAGTTAATTTTTAAAATGAACAAATAAAATATCTATTTCAGAATACACTTTTTGGTTTTAAAAATCAAATCTTGAATAAGTTGCAATAATGTGGACAACTTTAGCGAGTTTTTGTCTAGTAGAATGCTATAATTTTAATATAGTTATCAGTATTATTAACTCACAATTTTTATGTTAAAAAAATATTCGTACATTTTATTCATTATTGTTTTTTCTTTAGTTTTTTTTGGTCAGTCTTTTGCCGAGGCGGCAAGTCTTATAAACAAGTCTTGCGACTCAGTAATTCTGACAAGTAATCAGACTTGTAAAGCAGAAGCCGTTGACGGTTTTGAGGATCAGATAGTTATTGGAGTCTATGATACCGACCCAAATCAGACTTTGAGTGTATATAAGGATTTTTATGCTGCTAGCAATATTTTAATTAGCCCAACTAGCACAAAATCTTTTTCTTCTAATACTTGTAATAGTTTGGCCTCGGCAGACCAATCTACTTGTCAGCTTATTTATCCGGTTGATTGGAAAAGTGTGGGTGTAAAACCTCTACAAATCGTCACCCACGACGGGACTGACGTCAGTGCTCAAGCCACATATCAAATCACTATTTCCTACGCTCCAATCGGAATCACTGGAACAGTAGATGAAGCAAGCTTTACTTGGGGAGGAACTTTAGCTCAAGGAAAAACCCTAAAGACAACTTGTACAAATTCTACAGATATGAAAGTTGGTCTTGACGGTGGACCATATTCATCTGTCGGAACAAAAGATGGATATACAATAGCATATGATTTTCCAAATAATAATACTGGTACAACAGCTCTCACTTATAAAATAATTTGTCAAAATATTGGTGGTACTGCAAATGAGCAGGCTAGGACTTTTAATCTCGCGCCCACAATTTCATCACCGTCTGGAAATATTAATGCAACAGGATGTACTATTCTCTCTGGAGCAAGTACTTGTAATGGATCAATTAACTGGACAACAACAAATCCGACTCACACATCTCAAGTAACAAGCAATTATCCAGCAGCCAATACAACTGTTGCTACCGGAAATTCTAATAGTGGAATGTCTGTCACCATTCCTTATTCTTCTCGAGCTTTCTTCTTATACCATAACGGAGCGAAATTAGGTGAAGCGACGGCTACAGCAACTTGTGCTTCTGGTACAAGTTGGAACTCTTTTCTTTCTCAGTGTGCTCCTGCTCCAACAGGATCTTTAACTGGTTCAAGTTGTATTATAGCTGCAGGTAGTAGTAGTTGTAGTGGAACTGTGAATTGGAGCGTGTCCAATCCTACGGGAAATAGTTCTGTCACCAGTAATTATCCTTCAGCTAATACTACAGTTGGTACAGGAGTTTCAGGATCACAAAGTGTAACTATCCCTTATTCTTCTCGAACTTTTTATTTGTATACTGGTGGTACACAATTAAAATCTCTCACTCTCAATGCTAGTTGTGCGTCTGGTACAAGTTGGAACTCTTATCTTTCTCAATGTGCCAGCGCTTCAGTCACATCTTTAACTGCGGCAAATTGTACTATAACTGAGGGTGCAAATAGTTGTAGTACGACCGTGAATTGGAGCGTGTCCAATCCTACGGGAAATAGCTCTGTCACCAGTAATTATCCTTCAGCCAATACTATAATTGCTACAGGACATACAGGATCTCAAAGTGTAACTATTCCTTATTCTTCTCGAACTTTTTATTTATATAACAATAGTGTTGAAAAGGCTTCTGTTACTCCAACAGCTACCTGTACTACTGGTACTAGCTGGAACGGAAGTTCGTGTGCTTGTCCAGCTGGATATTTATGGGACAGTGAAACAAAATCTTGCGGACTTATGTCAGGCTCCATTCCTCAAAAAGCTTGTACTATTGCCATAGGTTCTGGCAGTTGTAATATTACTTTGACTTGGTCTACCACAAATCCAATCGGAACTTCTCAGGTTACAAGCAATACACCTACAAGTGGCACAGTCATTGGAAATGGAAATACTGGATCAGTTTCAGTCAGTGTTCCATACTCTTCTCGAAATTTTTATTTATACAACGATGGTCAATTGCTTGATGAAATGAAAGCTACCGCAACTTGTGTGACTGGCTCTACTTATAATGCTACAACAGGTAAATGTGCGGCTCCAGCTGGAACATTAACTGGTACAAATTGTTCTATAGCTATAGGTGGAAATAGTTGTAATACAACTATCAATTGGAATGTTACAGGAGCTATAGGAAACACAGCTGTCACCAGTAATTATCCATCAGCTAATACTACAGTTGGCTCAGGACATTCAGGATCACAAAGTGTAGCAATACCTTATTCTTCTAGAAGTTTCTGGTTATACAATAATAGTACCGAACAAGCCGCTCTCACAGTAAATGCTACTTGTGCAACTGGTTCAAGTTGGAATAGTAGTTTTGGAAAATGTACACCTTCTTGTAGTTATAATCAGATACTCGATGCGTCCGGTACCAATTGTGTCTGTCCATCTTCTGCTCCCAATAAAGATATAAATGGTTTTTGTTATGCTGATTGTTATTATGGATATGATTGGAATCCTGAAGCTAAAGAATGTTTGCCAAAATGCCCTACAGGACAACTTTTTGTCAACAACACTTGCATGGATATTAATAGGCAACCTATATGTACTTGGCTTGATCCTTTTGTAAACAATTTTAGCAAAGTGACTTGTGATATTACTTTTTATCCGTGTGGAGAAAATAAAGAGACTGTTTTTAATGTTTTATATAAAGATGGTACAGCAAATAAAACTCTTCCAAATGTTACTACTTTTGAAGGGCCAAGAAACTTCAATTGGGCAGAAAATCAGCGAGAATATAGATATGTTTGTCCTAATGGTGACTTTTGGTACGCTGATGCATTAAAAAGGCCATATACACATTTTATGTCATTTGATGTTTCAGCAGGACAGGTCAAAAAAGGCTCTACTATAAACTTGAGTTGGCAAGTTCAATTACCAAACACTACTTGTAAAATAGTAGGCACCTCTCTAAAAGATGGAACTGTAAAATTTGACTCAGCAAATTATTCAAAGATTAAAAATAATATTACCGATCCTTCTCTTGCGACTTTAAATTATTCAAATGTTGGCAACTTCCAAACATTAATTGGTAGCTATCTTCAAGTTGATGAATCAATGAGATTCGTAGCCAGCTGTACAGACACTAGTTACAACAAAGGGTATTCTCAACTAGTGCGTGATGTATATGTTGTCGATGAAGCTGATAGGTAAAACTCTTTAAAAATCTTTTCTAAAATAAAAGCCGCTTTGAAAGCGGTTTTTATTTGACTTTTTAAATTATTTTTGCTAATATTTCTTCATTAATAAATCTATCCTTGTTTAACTTAAATTAAGTTAAGGTGTTTGATTTATTGTAATCCGCCTTTGCATAAAGTTTTGGCGCGACAAAAAAATTATGACAAGATCAGCTAAAAAAGGTCCATATGTAGATGAGAGAGTTTTGAAAAAAGTTCTCGATAAAAAGCCTGAAAATACAGGGGTTATTAAAACTTGGATTCGTTCCTGTGTGATTTCTCCTGAAATGATTGGTTTTACTTTCGGAGTTTACAATGGGAAAAGTCATATTGAGGTTTTAGTTTCAGAAGATATGGTTGGTCATAAGCTTGGTGAATTTTCTCCAACTCGTAAATTTGTGAGACATGGAGGAAAGATGCAAAAAGAAATTGATCAAAAAGCAAAACAAGCTGAAATTGACGCAGCTAAAGTAGCTAAAAGCACAGCAGCTTCTGATTCCAAAAAAACAGCCGCTAAAAAATAATTACAAATCAAACATTTAAAATTAAATATAGGTTTCCAATCAATTATTAAAATATTTAAAATAATGAGGACAGGAAAATAAAAATATGAAAGCAATATTATTAAATTATAGACAAGCCCCAAGAAAAACAGCTCTAATTTCAGAGCTTATTCGTGGTAAATCAGTAAAAGAAGCTAGAGCTATTTTAAATAAATTAGTAAAAAGAGGAGCGGCTCCGATGTTGAAACTTCTTGAATCAGCTGTAGCTAATGCAAAAAATAATGACAAAATTTCTAACACTGACGATTTAATTATTTCTACTTATGTTAATAAGGGCAAAGTTTTAAAACGATGGAGACCTAGAGCTATGGGTAGAGCTTTTCCTATTCATAAGCATACTAGCCACATAGTTATAGAGCTTCAAGAAAAAAAATAATTTATTAAAAATATATGACACACATAGTAAATCCATATTCACATAGACTAGGCATCGTTCGCGGATGGAAATCTCGCTGGTTTGGGAACAAAGGAAATTATGTTTCCAATCTAAAAGGAGATGTTTTGCTTCGTAGCTATTTAGATAAAAGATTGAGAGGAATGTATGTTGCTCAAGTTGAAATTGAGAGAAGCCAAAAAGAATTTCGTGTAACTATTCATACTTCTCGTCCTGGAATGATTATCGGTAGAGGAGGCGACGGTATTGAAAAGCTTCGTAAAGATATCGATAAAGAAATGAAAAGAGTGAAAGTTGAGTTGCCTACTAATTTTAAATTAGATATTGTGGAAGTGCCTAGTCCTGAAGCTTCTGCTGCAATTGTGGCTCAAATGGTTGCGGAACAATTAGAAAAAAGAATTCCTTTTAGAAGAGTTCTTAAAGGCACTATTGAAAAAGTTATGGCTAATCGAGATGTCTTTGGAGCAAGAATTGTTGTAGCCGGAAGACTTGGAGGAGCAGAAATGGCACGTAAAGAACAAATTCGTAAAGGAGGTATACCTCTTCAGACTTTAAGAGCAGATATTGATTTTGCTAAAGAAAAAGCTTATATGCCTTATGGTACAATTGGTATCAAAGTTTGGATTTATCGTGGCATGAAATATGAAAAAGATGCCCACACTAAAGGATATTCTAGCGTAAATGAAGAAGCTGGCCAAAGATAATTTATTAATTTAATTTTAAATATATGTTATTTCCAAAAAAAGTAAAACATCGCAAATGGCAATCAGCCAGATCTTCTCTTGAGAAGGCGGCTCGTCCAGAAACTAAAGGGATCAATGTTGATTTTGGATCTTTTGGGTTAAAAGCACAAACTGACAAAAGAATCACCAGTAATCAAATTGAAGCAGCTAGAAGAGCTATGGTTCGTTATGGTGGAAAGACTGCTAAATTTTGGATTAGAGTTTTCCCTGATAGACCTTATACCCAGAAGGGAGCAGAAGTTCCTATGGGTAAAGGAAAAGGTGATCCAAAAGGCTATTGTGCGGAGGTTCGTCCAGGAAGAATTCTTTTTGAAATTGACGGTGTTTCTGAAGCTGTCGCCAGAGAAGCTCTTCGTAAAGCTGGTACCAAACTTCCAATTAAAACCAAAGTCGTAGCTAGAGTCTAAAATACTTGAAAAACAAAGCAAAATAAGTTAATATATAAAACTATGAATGATCAAATAGTAATCAAACACAAGAAAAAAATCGACGGAGTTGTAGTGTCCAACAAGATGGACAAGACAGTTGTTGTTAATGCTCAAAGATTTGTGAAGCACAAAAAATACGGCAAATACTACAAAATCGATAAAAAATTCAAGGCTCACGACGAAAATAATGAGTATAAAGTTGGAGACAAGGTTACTATTGAAGAAACAAGACCAATCTCTAAAGGTAAAAATTTTAAAGTTTTAAAAAAGAGGTAAAATTTAAAAACAAATTTATGTTACAAGCAGGATCAAATGTAAAAATCACAGACAATACTGGAGCTAAAACCGGAAAGATTTTTAAAGTTCTCGGTGGATCAAAAAGAAGATATGCTTCTATTGGTGATTTAGTTTGTCTTTCTGTCAAAGTGGCTGAGCCAAGAAAGCAAGTCAAAAAGAAAGATATAGTATACGGTATTGTAGTAAGAACTTCTAAAGAGTTTAGAAGAAAAGATGGGTCATATATTCGTTTTGATGATAATGCAGTTGTGCTTGTTGATAAAGCTAAAAAGGTTCCAAAAGCAAGTCGTGTTTTTGGTCCTATTCCAAAAGAAATTTCCGAAAGCAAAAATGAAAACATTAGGAAAATTGCCACTATGGCACCAGAAGTTATTTAAAATTATGAAAATCAAAAAAGGAGACAAAGTAAAAATATTGGCTGGAAAAGATAAGGGAAAAATTGGTACAGTTTCCAAATCTTTACCTAAAATCAACAAGGTGATTGTTGATGGTATTAATATTATTAAAAGACATAATAAGCCAAAGAAAAAAGGTGAAAAAGGGGTTATTGTTGAAGTTTCTGCTCCTATCGATGTTAGCAATGTGAAAAAAGAAGCATAATTTAATATAAAAATATGACAAAAGAAACAAAAACAATAGAATATAAAGTAAAAGAAAGAATTGCTTCTGCTTTTGATGTAATGAAATCTGAATTTAAATATAAAAATAAATTAGAAGCCCCAAGACTTCAGAAAATTACCATTTCTGTAGCCACTGGTCGCGCTATGAAGCAAGATAAAAAGAAAAATGAATTTGTCATAGGGAGACTTACTAAAATTGCAGGTCAAAAACCAGTAGAAAGACAAGCTAAAAAATCTATCGCTTCTTTTAAAACTAGAATAGGTGATAAAATTGGTGTAGCTGTTACTCTTCGTGGAGCAAGAATGTATGGCTTTCTTGAGAAACTTTTAGATGTTTCTTTACCTCGCACCAAAGACTTTCGTGGTCTTAAAAAATCTTCTGTAGACGAAATGGGAAATTTAACTTTTGGTATTAAAGAGCATACCATTTTTCCTGAAATTCACGACGAAGAATTAAAAGATATTTTTGGAATGGCTATAACTCTTACTACTACAGCTAAAAACAAAAAAGAAGCTATTAGTTTTTTTGAAATCCTAGGTATTCCTTTTAAGAAAGATTAATTTTTTATAAAGCATTTTCATAAAAATACCTTTTAAAAGGTATTTTTATTTTGATAAGTTTTTGTAAGTTTTTTGTTTTTGAAAATGTTATAATTTTTATCATGAATCAAATTACTCTCTCTACTGAAATTTCCAAAATAAATAAACTTTCTAAAGAGCACGCTATCGGGTTAAAAAAAATAAAAATAGAAACTGTGCGAGACCTTTTGGGTTATTTTCCTGCTCGTTATGCAGACGAAAGAGAAACTAAAAATATCGAAAACTTACAGAAAGGAGAACAAGTTACTCTTTTTGGAGAAATTAGAAATTTAAATACTAAAAGAAGTTTTCGAGGACATATTCCTATGTGCGAAGGAAAGCTTGTAGACGCGACAGGCTCTATTAAGGTCGTTTGGCTTCACCAAGCTTATATAGCCAAAATGTATCAAGAAGGAGAGTTTGTTAAGGTTTCTGGAATTGTTCAAGAGAAAAATAATATTTTTTCTCTTTTAAATCCAAATATTGAAAGAGCTAGTCGGGATCATATTTTTTATGAAAATAGTATTTTTGAAGAAATAGATGGAAAAGAAAAAAGAATTAAAGAATTAATCCCGATCTATAAAGAGACTAAAGGTGTCTCTTCTAATTATTTAAATATTTTAATCAAAAAAATTTTAAGCGATAAAAATCTTTTAAAAGAAATTGAGAAAAATGATCCTTTGCCTCAGAATATTTTAAAAGCTTTATCTTTGCCTTCTTTAGACAAAGCTTTACTTTATATTCATTTACCTAAAGCTAAAGATATTAAAAAGACAGAAGAACAGGTTTTAGTCGCCAAGAAAAGATTTTCTTTTGAAGAGATTTTTTATCTTCAACTTCTGAAACAGTCTGAGAGAATTAAAGCTAAAGAAAGTTTGAGTTATAGCTTAAAAACCAATCAAAAAGAAACTGAAATATTAAATGAATCTTTTATAGATAAAATCGAAACACAATTTAAATTTAAACTGACTAAAGCTCAGTTGATGGCCATAAAAAATATTTCACGAGATTTGAGAAAAACGGAGCCTATGGGAAGACTTTTGGAAGGAGACGTAGGAAGTGGAAAAACTCTGGTGGCAGCTACTGTTTCGCATTTAATTACTCATTATGATAATAGAGACAATGAGAGTGGTAAAAAGTTACAAGTCGCTGTCATGGCTCCGACAGAAATCTTGGCTACACAACATTTTGAGTCTTTTATAAGTTTTTTTAAAAAAGAACCAATTGAAATTGGTCTTTTGACAGGAAAAATCTGTAAAAAATTTCCTAGTAAAGTTAATCCTGGGAGTAGCGCTAATATTTCTAAAGCTCAATTAAAAAAAATGGTAGAAGAGGGACAGATTTCTATAGTGATCGGTACGCACGCTTTAATTCAAAAGACTTTAAGTTTTCAAAATTTAGCTTTAGCTATCATTGATGAGCAACATAGATTCGGGGTAAAACAAAGGGCAGCTTTAGCTAATAAAAAATCTTCTTCGGCCAAAGTTTTGGCTGCTAACGATTTAAAAAATTTAACCAATAAAAAGCAAAAAATTGTTACAGAAAAAGAAAAATTGCCACATCTTCTTTCTATGACGGCTACTCCTATACCAAGAACTTTAGCTCTTACCATTTTTGGAGATTTGGATTTGACTGTTTTAGATGAACTTCCTAAAAACAGAAAACCAATAATTACCAAAATTGAAAAAGAAAAAGATAGAGAAAAGGTTTATTTAGAAATTTTGGAAGAAATAAAAAATGGCTATCAAGTTTATGTGGTCGTACCACGAATAGATGAGCTTGATGAGGGGGATTTACAAAATGCTAAAAAATTAAATTTACGTTCGGTAGCTGGCGAAGTCAAAAATCTGGAAGAATTTTTTAATCAAAAAAATGAAGCCAAGATAAAAATTTTTGGTATGCATTCCAAAATTAAAAAAGAAGAAAAAGAAAATATTATGCAGGACTTTGCTGACAATAAAATTCAAATTTTAGTTTCTACTTCAGTCATAGAAGTTGGAGTAAATGTTCCCAATGCTACTAGAATGATAATTGAAGGGGCGGAAAGATTTGGTTTGGCTCAACTTCATCAACTTCGAGGGAGAATTGGTAGAGGAGAAAGAGAAAGCGTTTGTTATTTGTTTGCAAATTCTGTTTCGGAAATTACTCTCAACAGACTTGCTTCCCTCTTAAAATCTAAAAATGGTTTTGAGCTGGCGGAAATGGATTTAGAGCAAAGAGGTATTGGATCTTTAGTTTCTGGAAAACAGTGGGGGGTTTCAGACTTGGCTATGGAAGCAATTAAAAATTTAAAATTAGTAGAAATTGCTCGAGAAGAAGCTAGACAGATTTTGGAGACGGATTTATCACTTGAAAATTATCCGCTTTTAAAAGAAATAGTAAAAGATAAAGAAAAGGCTCATATGGAATAATGTGAATATCTTAAAAAAATATCTCTCTAAGAGGTTATAATATAACTATCATGAAAAAGGCTTTATTTTTAACATTGTTTCTACTTTTATCAATTTTTAGTTTCAATATTTCAAAAGCTCAAACCAATTCTTATTGTTATACTTTTCGTTACTATTTGGTAAGAGGTTCAACTGACGCTAATACTGCTGGCGAAGTTTCTCGTTTGCAAAGTATTTTATACAAAGCTAGGTTTTTAGAAACTGAGCCTACTGGATATTTTGGAGTGCTTACAGAAAATGCTGTTAGGAAATATCAATATAGCAAAAACATACAATCTACAGGGACAGTTGGTCCTACGACTAGAGCCGCTTTATCAAATTGCTCCTCCAACAACTACATACCTTCTCCTGCTACCGGAAATCCTTTAGCTATCAGTTTTTATTCTTTTAATAAAAAATCTATTTTACCTGTACCTTTTGGAGCGATTTTAGTTTTACCCAAACTTACTGTAGATACAAATTTTCCAGAATATGTTTTTGATGGTTGGTATTCTGATCAAAATTATTCTTTAAAATATAATTCTGCTCCAATCATTGTTAGTCAATCTTTTTATGCTAAATGGGTGAAGCCTTGTAGCTCGAATGTAATAGCTGTCTACCCAAATGATTGTTCTGCCACTCCTACTAACACTTCTACTACAACTATTGCTAATGGAACTGGAACGACACCTCTCCCTTACGAGCCTCTTTCTACAGAGACTAAAGAATGTTCTGTTGGTGGATATTTTATCAGAGTACCAGTCGGAACGGTTTGCCCATAAATTAAATATTCAAGTTGAGTTTTAAAAATAAAGATTTTTTGTGTATAAAAATTTTTCAAGGGTTTTTCTCATGTTAAAATTAATTTATGATTGCGAAAATTTCTCAAAAAAAGAAAGTAGAACCAAAGAAAAATTTCTCTGGATTAAAAAAATATTTACGAATTTTAAATTATGTCTCAGCGGCCCAATTTTATTTAAAGGATAATTTCTTCTTAGAAAGACCTTTAGAGTTTAAAGATATTAAAAATAGACTTTTGGGACACTGGGGTGGATCCAACGGACCAAATTTTATCCTAGCTCATTTGAATTTTTATTTAAAAGAAAATCAAAAAACTAATCCTAAGCTTAGAGATGTTATTTTTCTTTTGGGTCCAGGACACGCTTTTCCTAGCTTGCAGGCCAATTTATTTTTGGAAAGAAGTTTAACTTATTATTTTGGAGAGATCAATAAAAACATAAGAAACATTTATGATTTTCCTATTTCTTACGACAAAGAAGGTTTGGCAAATGTGATTAAACATTTTGGTTCACCTAATGGGTTTCCAACCCACGCTTCACCTGTGACTCCCGGGGCATTTTTGGAAGGGGGTGAGCTTGGTTATTCTTTAGCTAATGCAGCTGGAGCAGTGATGGATAATAAAGATTTGATCGCGGTGACAGTGATTGGTGACGGCGAAGCGGAGACTGCGACTTTGGCTACTAGTTGGCACGTTTCAAAATTTATTAACTCCAAAGACAATGGAGTAATTCTCCCAATTTTAAATTTAAATAGTTATAAAATTTCTGGACCAACAATTTTTGGAAGAATGTCTAATCAAGAGTTATTGGATCTATTTACTGGGCTTGGTTATGAGCC
>DHTA01000005.1:18163-26156 GCA_002408565.1 Patescibacteria group bacterium UBA5272
GGCTTGGTTATGAGCCTCACATTATTGATGCTAGAAGTGACACCGATATTTATGCAAATAGAAATAATTATGATTTAGAAAAAGACAATGTGCATAATTTGATGCAAGAGACTTTAGACAAGTGTTTTACAAAGATTTTTGAAATGAAAAAGACAGGCGAAACTAAAGGTTTGCCTATGATTATTCTGCAAAGCGATAAAGGTTGGACTGGAGTAAAAAGATATGCGGGAGAAAAAATAGAAGGAAATCATCTTTCCCATCAAGTCCCTTTGGCCAAATGTAAAACTGACAAAAAACAACTCAAAGCTTTAGAAGAGTGGTTGGAAAGTTATAAAATCAATGAGCTTTTTTCAGAAGGTTTAAATGACTCAGAAAATTTAATTAAAAAAAGATTAAAAGATGAAAATCAAGAATTGTTTCTAAAAGAGATAGAGGCTATTGTTCCAGAAAAAATGTGGCGTATGAGCATGAATACTCATATTCAGCAAAACGGAAAAGGAAAATTAAAAGAATTAGTTTATCCAAACCTGTCTAATATTTTTAAGAAGACAATTTTAAACACTGAAAAAGATTGGGGTCGACATTCTCCAATGAATTTAGTTGGGGAATATTTAAGAGAAATTTTTAAACTAAATAAAGTTACAAAAAATTTTAGACTTTTTTCTCCAGATGAAACTTATTCCAATAAAATCCAAGCTATCTTTAAAGAAGAAGAAAGAGCTTTTAATTTAGAGATTAAACCTTGGGACAAAGATATTTCTAAAAGAGGTAGAGTGATAGAAATGCTTTCAGAAAATACTTTGTTAGGAATGCTGACTGGATATATTTTGACAGGGCGTCATGGTTTCTTTGTAACTTATGAAGCTTTTGCTCCAATAGTCAGTTCCATGGCAGATCAGTATTTAAAATTTTTAAGAGTGGCTAGCGAAATTGAATGGCGTGGAGACGTTTCTAGCTTGAATCTCATTTTGACTTCTCCAGGATGGCTACAAGAACATAATGGATATTCTCATCAAAATCCTGGTTTTATAGATAGTGTTTTAGCTCTCAATTCCGAAAGGGTAGAAGTTTATTTTCCTATTGACGCAGTAGCTGCAGGATACGCTATAGAAAGAATGGTGAAAAGCAAAAACAAAATAAATGTGTTTTGTGTTGGGAAAGATGAAGCTAGGCCTCTCTTTTTGAGCGAAAAAGAATCCAAGAGAAATATAGAAGAAGGAATGACAATTTTACACACCTTTTCTGACAAATTAAAAAAAGAAGAAAATTACGATTTAATTATTGCTGGTATAGGAGATTATCTTTCTTTAGAATGTATTGCTGGAATAGATATTGTTAATTCTCTCTTTAAAAAATATGCTCTTAAAAAAGAAAGAAAAGATTTCAAGATGGGATTTTTAAATATTTCTAGACTTTCTGCTAGCGATCAGTTTAGTGAAGAGACTAGACAGTTTTCTAACAAATTAGCAGATAATACTTTCGGGGCAAAAGTCTTTGCTAATTTTCATGGTCACCCTCAAACTTTACAACGTTACTTTTTTGAGGCTGGTAAAAATATTGAAGATGTGGAAGTTAGAGGTTATATTGAAAGAGGAGGATTAACCACTTTACTTCATATGCATATTTTAAATAAGACTAGTAGGTTTCATGTAGCTAGTTGGGTAATAGATACTTTGTTTGAACTTAAGAAAATTAACAAATTGACTCACGATTTTCTTCAAAGAGATATAAGACAAGAAATGGATCAAGAAATTTCTTACATTAATGAACATTTTATTGATAGTGAAAAAATTAGGAACTGGAAATTTGGATTATAAAATTATGAAAAAAGCAAAAGATGAAAAAATCATAATGGTTTCAAATATAGGATCTGCTTCTAGAAAGTATTTTGTTTATTCTGTAAGCAAAAAAGAAAAAGAACCAAAAGAACTTTTTTCTTTACAGTTTGACGAGAAAGAGTATTATCCAAATATAAAATTAGAAAATGCTTTATACGAATTTTTTGAAATTTCTAAAGCCAAATTTGATTTTTGGGTGAGTGATATTGATATTATAGCTGAAAGAGTGGTGGCGGTGGGAGAATATTTCTTAGAAAACAGATTGATTGATGAAAAATACTTGGAAGAGTTGGAAGAAGTGCAAAAGTATGATCCTCTTCACACAGAAAGTCTTATAGATGAGATTCAGAAAATCTTTTTAATTAAAGAGGTTTGTGAGAAAAATAAAGTAAAATGCAAATTTAAATTAATAGGAATTTCTGATTCAGCTTTTCATTCCACTATTCCTCCCGAAACTTATACTTATGGAGTAAAATCTGTCAAAAATAAGAATCATCGAAAATTTGGTTATCATGGAATCTCTATGAGCGAAGTTGATAGAAATTTTGGAAAAGATTTTAAAAAGATTATTGCCATTCATTTGGGGGGAGGAGGTTCTGTGACAGCCATAGAAAAAGGACAAAGCGTTTACAATTCTTTTGGTATGACCCCAGTTTCTGGTTTGATTAATCTTACTAGGGTAGGAGATATTGATCCGTTTTTGACTATTGATTTGACAGAAGAACATAAAAAGCTTTTTCGTCTTTTGAGCGAAGACAATTATTTGTTTAAAAATACTCGTAAAGATTTATATTCTAAAAGTGGGCTTTATGCTTTAACGGGAGAAAAAGATATGAGAGATATTTTGTCTAATTTAAAGATTAAAGATAATAAAATAAAAGAAAAAAATAAATTTGCTTTAGACGTGTATATGACAAAAATTAATGAGTCTGTCGGTGCAGCTTATGCTCATTTAGGAGGATGTGGAGCTTTGGTTTTGACGGGAGCAATTTTAGAAAAATCAGATATTTTTAGAGAAATCTTTTTACCAAAATTGAAATGGTTAAAAGTTGAAAAAGATAATATCTTTGTTTTAAAAACTCAGGAAGAAAAAGAGATTGCTCGTTTGGTTGTGGAAGACAAGTTTGTTTAATTTCTCAAACCTTGACAAATCAGTGTTTTTATAATACTATAAAGAAAGCTAGAAATTGTTGTACTTTTAAAAACATATTGAAATGGAAAATGGTGGAATTCTTTTAGAAGATTGGCAAAAGCCAGTTTCTGAGTCTCAAATTCAAATCTTAAAGACTTCTCGAAATGCTATAAACATCATCACGCTTGAAGATTTTTTGTCTGGTAGAAATCCGGATTATCAAGCGGTGGGTGGAAAAATCTCTAGAGAACAAATTGAGAAGCTTGAGCGAATTGTTGAAAAAGGAGAATATTCTCATGTAAACTTTGAGACAGTTGAAAGATTCTTGAAAAGGGAAAAACCTTTTAAGAAAGATTATTTTTCCTTGAAAAGGTTTGCAAAAAAGAATGAGAAAAGATTTTGCATCTGGGAATCAGTTTTTTATGAACTGAAAAATTTGGCGGAGTATCCTGTAAAGGTTAAATCTTTTCGTACTCTCTGTTTGCATTCTGAAATAAAAAAAGACATATCCAAAAAATTCTTAATGAAAGCTTTGGGTACAGAAAAAACCGTTTTTAATGAAGTGCCAGAAATTTATGAAATCATAAGTTTCTTGAGATTTGGTGACAACAAAATTCACCGAGATGGTAAATGGAATTTTATTCCCATTGTAAACGGTGACAAAGAAATTGATTTTCTTAAGGTTTGGGTTTATCGAGGTATTATCAACTTGGAAATGCCTTACATGGAACCGGATTATAGATTTGAAAAAACAGAAAGAATTTTTCTGTTAAATCAATTCTTAAATTAATTCCTAAAAAGCGTTCAATTATTGAGCGCTTTTGTTTTTTATGCTTATTTTTGTTATAATTTTCCCTATCAAATAGATTTTACTTTTGAGTGAAATATTATTTTATTATTAAAAATATATTATTTATTAGATATTAGGAATATGAAAGAAAAAACCTTAACTTACCGTGTCATCGCTTTTTGGATTTTAGTCGGTGCTGTGCTGTTGTGGTATTTATTACTTGCAAAAACTCCAGATTTTAAATTTGGTTTGGATTTAAATGGGGGAACTTCTTTGACTTATGTGGCCGATTTATCAAAAGTGAATCAGGCTAATCTTGAAGCAGAAACTGCTTCTTCTTCTGTTTCTTCTACCACAGGTCAAAAAGTAGATACCGCCGCTAGTGCAAAATTGAATGTGGCAGATAGTATGGCCGGACTTCGTGACATTATTGAAAAAAGAGTAAATGAGTTTGGGGTCTCAGAAGCTATTGTACGCACAGAGTATTCTACTTACACTGACGAAAACAGATTGATAGTTGAGCTTCCGGGAGTGACAGATATTGATGAAGCTATTAAAATTATAGGAGATACTCCAATCTTAGAGTTTAAAATAGTAAATGAACTGACTGATCCTGAGACAGGAGCTACAAGTACAGAATTGGTAGAAACAGGATTAAATGGAAATTATCTTAAAAAATCTGTAGTCTCTTTTGATCAATTGACAAATAAGCCAATGGTGGTTGTTAGTTTTAATGATGAAGGTAAACAAATGTTTGCTGATATAACAAAAAACAATGTTGGCAAACAAATGGCAATTTTCTTAGACGGTAATGCAATTTCTTCTCCAGTTATTCAAGAGGAAATTCCGGGGGGTGAAGCTACTATTTCTGGAGCTTTTACTGTACAAGAGGCTAAAGATTTGGTTCAAAGATTAAATTCTGGAGCTTTGCCTGTACCAATTACTTTAGCATCTTCTCAGGTGTTAGAGGCAACTTTAGGAGATCAGGCTAAAGCTGACGGACTTTATGCTGGGCTAATCGCTTTCGCTATCATTGCAATTCTTATGATACTCTGGTACAGACTTCCAGGCTTTTTAGCAACTGTGGCTTTAGTGATTTATGTGGGAATAGTTTTGCTCTTGTTTAAAACTGTTCCAGTGGTGCTTACGGCAGCTGGTATTGCGGCGTTTATTATTTCTATTGGCGTGGCAATTGATGGGAACATTTTAATCTTTGAAAGAATTAAAGAAGAGCTTCGTAAGGGTAAAAATTTAAGAGAAGCATCTGAGGATGCTTTCGGAAGAGCTTGGACTTCTATTCGTGATTCCAATATTGCTTCCATGCTTGTAGCTTTAGTGCTTTTCTATTTCGGTTCGGCGCTCTTGAAAGGATTTGGACTTGTTTTTGGTTTGGGGGTGATAGTGTCTATGTTTTCAGCTATGGTTATTTCCAGATACTTTATACGGGCGGTCGTCCCAGCTGATAGTGGTAGCAAAGGTTATAAAGTCATGAAGTTCTTATTTGGGTCAGGATTTAGTAAATAATTTAATTTTTAAAAAATATGTTTATAGTAAAAAATAAATGGATATTTCTCTCACTAAGTATAGTCTTAGTCTCAGCCTCACTCATCTTAATCTTTACTCAAGGACTTCGTAGGGGTATTGATTTTACTGGAGGCACAGAAGTTGTTGTGGCTTATAATGGTTTTTCTGCAAATGAAGATGGAAGTATCAAGTTGGATTTAATCAAAGAAAATCTTGAAAAAAGTGGCTTTACAGTAAAAGGTGTTTCTCTTCAAAAAAGAGATACTGTTGGAGCCTATATTGTCTCCATTAAGCTTACAGGAGATGTTCCTCCTTCTGAAAGGGTGAATTTTGAAAATGCTTGGAGTTTTAATCATGATCCGCACTATGAGGCTAAACAAATCTCAGAAAATATTATAGGTCCTTCTGTCGGTAAAGAGCTTACCAGAAAAGCTTTCTTATCTGTCTTTTGGGTTTTTGTAGTTATTATTATTTTTATAGCCTTTTCTTTCCGAAAAGTTTCTGAGCCAGTGGCAAGTTGGAAATATGGTGTTTTGGCTGTGACAGCTCTTTTGCACGACATTATTTTACCTACAGGTATGTATGCGATTTTGGGAAAGACTCATGGAGCTGAAATAGACTCTCTTTTTGTTTTGGCTTTGCTTACCATTATGGCAATTTCTATTTCTGACACTGTGGTAGTTTTTGATAGAATTCGCGAAAATCTAAAGAAGAGAAAATCTAATGAGACTTTTGAAGAAATTGTAGGAAGAAGTTTAAGCCAAACCTTGCTTCGCTCGTTTAATACTTCGTTTGCAGTAACTTTAGTTTTGATTACTTTGTATGCTTTAGGTCCATTATCTACTCGTGATTTTTCTTTAACGCTTTTGGTGGGTATAATCGCCGGAACATATTCTTCTCTTTTCGTAGCTTCTCCAGTTCTAGTTTTAGTAGAGAAATTTCAAAATAGAAATAAGATTAAAAACAAAAAGAAGAAGAAAGCTTAAAAATTGAAAATTCAGAATTTGTAAAAAGGCCCAATCTAACTAAAAAGGTCTTTTTATTTTAAAATGTTATAATTCTTTTATATTAAATTTATGTTAGAAAACAAAGAATTGATTTTAAACTTTCTCAATAATTATTTACCATTAGTTACTTTAATAGGATTTATTATAATAGTGCTAGTTTATGGATATTTAATTTATAAAACTAAGACAAAAAGAAAGTCTCCTTTTTTGGATTTTATTTCCAACAACGCTCTTTTGTTTGGTTTTTTAATGACTTTGGTAGCAGTAGCTATTTCTCTTATTTATTCTGAATATTTAGGTGAGACACCTTGTGGGCTTTGTTGGTTGCAAAGAGTATTTTTCTACTCACAGTTAGTCTTGTATGTTGTAGCTTATTTGAAAAATGATACAAGAGTTTTTGAATATACTTTTTGGCTTTCTTTAGTTGGAATTTCTATTTCTATTTATCACGAATATCTTCAGCTTGGTTATTCAGAATTACTTCCGTGTCCAAGCGTGGGCGGATTGGCGGATTGCGCAGAGCCAACTTTTCTTGCTTATGGATTTGTAACTTTTCCTTTTCTAGGAATTACACTTTTCCTTTTCTTAATACTCTTAAGTTTAATTGTTAAAAGAAAAAATAATCAATAATTAAAACTAAAAAATCCATATCATATTTTGATATGGATTTTTGTTAATCTCCGCAATCTTCTATTAAAAAAGAAGGTCTCTCAAGATTTTCTTCTGAAAAATAAATTTTCCAAATCAATTCTTTCATTTTTTCCTCTTCTTCTTCTTTTTTTGTCGCAAGATATCTCTTTTTGTTGTCTTCGTCAGTATTAGAATCTGACATAGAATTACTCGTCTCAGTTTTCATAATGTACAAATTTTAATAACCTATTTAAACTATTATCTCCATTTAGTATAACTTAAAAAGGTTAAATTAAAAACATCTTTTTGGTTTGCATTATTTTTAGCTTTGTGCTAATATATTCAAACCTTGATTATGGGGTGTTTTTTTAGACAAGACTGTCTAGACCTCATCCATCTGGGTACGCTATTTGAAAACAAAATAGAGATTAATTATTATACAGCAAAGAATTTATATAAAGATTTATACAAATTTCTTTTGCTCCGTTTTTATTTTTAGAGTTTGATCCTAGCTCAGGATGAACGCTGGCGACGTGGATAAGGCATGCAAGTCGAACGGAACTAATCACATGGAAGCACTTACAAAGTTTGAGTAGTAATACAATTACGGAGTTTGTGTGGAAGCGTGACAGTTTAGTGGCAAACGAGGTAGTAATATTTAGGAACATTCCCAGAAGTCTTGGATAACCGATCGAAAGGTCGACTAATACAAGATGGTCTCGCGAGAGTAAAGATTTTTCGCTTCTGGATTGGCCTGAACAGTATCAGCTAGTTGGTAAGGTAATGGCTTACCAAGGCTATGACGCTTAGGAGGGGTGAGAGCCTGACCTCCACCGATGGGACTGAGACACGGCCCATACACCTACGGGTGGCTGCAGTCGAGAATCTTCCACAATGGACGAAAGTCTGATGGAGCGACGTCGCGTGATGGATGAAGAGCTTCGGTTTGTAAACATCTTTTATGAGGGAATAAGTCTATTGAAGGTACCTCATGAATAAGGACCTGCTAAACTCGTGCCAGCAGCAGCGGTAATACGAGTGGTCCTAGTGTTATCCGGAATTATTGGGCGTA
>DHTA01000005.1:26304-37231 GCA_002408565.1 Patescibacteria group bacterium UBA5272
CGGAATTATTGGGCGTAAAGGGTCTGTAGGTTGCTTAATTAGTCTCCCGTTAAATCTTTGGGCTTAACCCAAAGCTCGCGGGGGAAACGGTTAGGCTAGAATATGCGATAGGTATACGGAACTCATAGTGTAGGGGTGAAATCCGTTGATATTATGGGGAACACCAAAAGCGAAAGCAGTATACTGGCGCATTATTGACACTCAAAGACGAAAGCGTGGGTAGCGAATGGGATTAGATACCCCAGTAGTCCACGCCCTAAACGTTGCTCTCTCGCTATTAGGAGTATCGACCCTCCTAGTGGCTTAGCTAACGCGGTAAGAGAGCCGCCTGGGAAGTACGAGCGCAAGCTTAAAACTCAAAGGAATAGACGGGGAGACGCACAAGCAGTGGATTATGTGGTTTAATTCGACGGTAAACGAAGAACCTCACCAGGATTTGAAACCAAGTTGAAAGGTCTAGAAATAGATCCCTCGCAAGACAATTTGGCAGGTGATGCATGGCCGTCGTCAGTTCGTGGTTTGAACTGTTCCCTTAAGTGGGGTAACGAACGCAACCCTCATCGTATGTTATACGTGTCATACGAGACTGCCCCTCATCAGGGGAGGAAGGAGAGGATGACGCCAGGTCAGCATGTCCCTTTGACATCCTGGGCTACACACATAATACAATCGCACTGACAGCGGGTCGCGACGGGGTAACCCTGAGCCAATCCTCAAACAGTGCGCCAGTTCAGATTGAGGTCTGAAACTCGACCTCATGAAGTAGGAATTGCTAGTAATTGCGGGTCAGCTATACCGCAGTGAATACGTTCTCGTCTCTTGTACTCACTGCCCGTCAACTCAAGGGAGCCGGGGGTACCCAAAGGCTTTCGCAAGAAGGACTAAGGTAAAATCGGTAACAGGGAGTAAGTCGTAACAAGGCACGGCTAGCGGAAGCTGGTCGTGGATTAATTCAATTTGAAAATCGTGCACACCGATATCGGTGCATGCATTTGTCGAACAAAAATTTATTTTTGTACAAGTTTTAATGAAACTAAAAATCATTCGAGCTACTTCGAGATGTAGCAAAAGTCGCGTATTAAATGAGACTAAGTCTCGCAGGATAAATCGCGCTAAAAGCGGAGCAAAAGAAATCGGTATAAATCAAATTAATCTCTTTAAAATAAAAACCAACGGTAGAGTTGGTTTTTATTTTTAGTCTAATCACGAAAATCTTAAATATTTTTTTCTAAGCTTTTCATTTCTTCTTGTGTTAAAATTTCTCTAAAAAAGTTTTTGATTAATTCAGATTTCATGTCAGATTTCAAAAATTTTACCGGGTTTGAAAATTTACTATTTGATTTCTCCCAATCGTTTATAGCTTTTCTTAAAACAAAAGAATCTATTTCTACATAGACAATATCAAACGGTTCGGCCGAGCTCTCTTTTAGTCTTTTTTTAGCCTTGCCTATTTGATCTAATTTATGTTCTTTTTTTGCAGTAGCAGTTGTAAACTGAATGCCTACAGTTCTTAAAGACTCTGTATCATTTTCTTCTATACCAACACCTCTTTTCTTATTTCTTCTTTCAATAATAAAGTCTATTTTATTTTCTACATCTTGGAAAGGGTTGGCTTCGTGAACCTTAAAATCTAAATCTGGTCTATCTATAGATAAACTTTCTAGTAATCCAATAAAGATTTTCTCTGCTTTTATACCAAGTTTGTCTTTATTCTCCTCAGTATTTCTTTTCTCTATTTCTTCATAAGCTTTACTTTTTAAAAGGTCTTTAGATTTAAATTCTTCTTTTAAATTTTTTGCTAAATCTTTAGAATATTTCTCTGTGATGATGCTGGTGATTTTCTTTTCTTTTAATATTTTTGCTAATCTTTTTCCCTCACCAGTTTCTAGAATACTTTTCTGGAGACTAAAATTTACACCCAATCTTTGAGAAGAAACTATTTCTCCAGGAGAGATTTTATTATTTTCAAAAATAAAAGATTTTTTATATTTATCATAAGAAATTGTATCTTCTTTAGATATTGTTGTAAACAATGAAGATAAAATTTCTTCCTCTTCTATCAAAATTTCTCTTCTTATTTTTGATTCTGTATCTTTTGATATATATTTTTTTTCTTCTCCTAAGTAGTTATCAGAAATCTCTTTCAATTTTCTAACAACAGGAAGTAATTCTTTTATACTATTTTTGGCTGCTAAGGCGGAGAGAGTCTCTGCTTGTGTTTTTTTTACCTCTTTCACCCCATCCTTTTCTGAATTAAAAGTTTTTTCTAGATTTTTCATATTAAATTAATTATAACAATAAATGAGGAAAAACAGCTTTTGTGTATAACTTCTAAAGTTAAATTATTATTATTAATGCTATAATTATTTTATAAAGATTCGTTTTTGGTTGAGTTTTAATTTAAATAAAAATTATGGACTATAAAAGTGAGCTAAATGAATTGATTTTGACTTTAGTTAAAGAAGAGGCTAGTGATCTACATTTAGGTGTAGGGAATTCTCCTATTATTAGAATCGCTGGAGAGTTGATTACTTTGATACATAAACCAGCTTTAACCTCTGAAGACACAGTGGGTTTTTTGCGAGCGATGGTGTCAGAGAGAGTTTTTAATGAGTTCGTTATTAAACAAGAATTAGACTTTCCTTTTGAACATTTAGGAGAGTATAGACTTCGTGGAAACGCTTATTTTCAAAGAGGTTTAGTGAGTATTTCTTTAAGGCTTGTTCCTAAACCAAAATCTTTTGAAGAGCTTAATCTCCCAAAAATTTTGGCAGATATTTCTCACGCCAAACAAGGGCTTTTTTTGGTAACTGGTCCGGTACGCCAAGGGAAGTCGACCACTTTAGCTGCCATGGTCAACGAGATAAATAAAACAGAAAGAAGACACATTATTACTATTGAAGATCCTGTGGAATACATTTTTGAAAATGAAAAAGCTATTATTGACCAAAGAGAGATTGGTATGGATACGCAGTCTTTTCGTTCAGCTTTGAGGCAGTCTTTTAGACAAGACATGGATGTGATTATGCTTGGAGAGATGAGGGATTTGGAAACTATTTCTTCTGCAGTTACAGCAGCTGAGACAGGACATCTAGTTCTTTCGACTCTTCATACAAATTCTGCAGCTCAAACCATAAATAGAATTATAGACTCTTTTCCTGCAGAGCAACAAGAGCAAGTTCGATATCAGTTGTCATCTTCTTTAATCGGAGTATTTTCTCAGAGATTACTTCCAACCACTGAAGGAGGATTAATTCCAGCTTACGAATTATTGCTAAACAATACAGCTATAGCAAATTTAATTCGTGACGACAGGGTTCACGAAATAGACATTATTATTGAGACCGGTCGTGATCAAGGAATGATAGATTTCAATAGAAATTTAGCAGAGTTGGTGAGAGGTGGTAGAATCACTTTGGAAACAGCTATGTCCCATTCGCGTAATCCAAGGAGTTTAGAAAAAATGATATAAATTTATGATGTTTAAGTATAAAGCTATTAAAGCTGACGGGGCAAGAGTTGATGGAAAAATTGAAGCAGTTAATGAAGATGATGCTATTGCTATTCTTCAAGATAGAAAACTGATAATTATTTCAGTAGAACAATTTGAAGAAAAAAAAGATTTCGGTTCACCAACCACGGGTTTTAGATTACCTTTTTTAGGAAAGAAAATTAAAGAGAAGGACATTGTGGTTTTTTCTCGACAAATTGCTACACTCTTTCAATCTGGAGTTTCGGCTTTAAGGAGTTTTAGACTTGTTTCTGCTGAGACAGAAAATCCTAGATTGAAAAAGGTTTTAGAGGCTATAGCTGACGATGTTCAGTCTGGTCTTTCTATTTCTTCAGCTATGAGTAAACACGATAATGTTTTTGGGGTTTTTTACTCAAGCATGATTAAAGCCGGAGAAGAGTCGGGGAAATTAGACGAGTCTTTTTTGTATTTAGCTGATTATTTGGATAGAAACTATGATTTGACACAAAAAATTAAAAAAGCTACAGCGTATCCTATTTTTGTTATATCTGTTTTCATTATAGTGATGGGGGTGGTGATTACTTTTGTGATTCCAAAATTTGCTGAAATGTTAACTGTGCAAGATCAAGAATTACCTTTAGCTACTAAGATTATTTTTGGCATAGGTACTTTTTCTCAAAAATATGCCCTAATTATTTTAATTATTTTAGCAATTTTAGTATATTATTTTTATACTCTTTCTAAAACTCCTTCAGGAAAACAATATTTAGATTATTTTAAATTAAAGATTCCGATTTATAACGCTTTAACCAAAAAAATATTTCTCTCTAGATTGACAGACAATATAGACACAATGCTTTCCTCTGGTGTGCCTATTGTGAGATCTCTTGAAATTACTTCAGATGTTTTAGACAATGTGATTTTTAAAGATCTGATTATTAGAGTCTCTAAAAAAGTGAAGGGAGGAAAGTCTCTGTCCCAGTCTTTTTACGAAGAAGAAGAGTTACCAAATCTTTTAGTTCAAATGACAAAAATTGGCGAGGAGACCGGTAAGTTGGGATATATTTTAAAAAGTCTTTCTACTTATTATAAAAGAGAAGTCTCTACGGCTATTGATACCACTTTAACTTTGATAGAGCCTATATTGATTTTCTTACTTGCTGGAGGAGTAGGTTTTCTTTTGGCAGCCGTCATGATTCCAATGTTTTCAGTTATGACTGGTATATAAAAGATATCCACAACACTTTTCTCTCTTTTTTATTAATTTTTCTCAGTTCTGATATAATATATCCATAAACGAAAGTTTTATTATTAAAAAAATCATATGAAAAATAGTAAATTTACAAAAGGTTTTACACTTATTGAGTTGCTTGTCGTGGTAGCGATTATCGGTATTTTGGCCGCTATCGTTTACGCTCCACTTCAGACAGCTCTTAGAAAAGGGCGTGACGCTAAAAAAGTGGCAGAAATGAAATCCATTCAATCAAGTCTCATGATGTATGCAGACTCAAATGGAGGTTCTTATCCTATAGATTTGGCAACTCTAGATACAGAGACAGTGGGAGGTATCCCAAAAAATTATAACAGTACAGCCAACTTTGACTTAAATAAGTATAACTATACTGGCTATCAAGTTAACGGTAAGGTTGTTGGTTATCATCTCTATACTCATCTAGAAACAGCTAGTCCTGCTTTGGATGGTGCAGCAAAATGTAGGGGAGCAGGATCTTCTACTGACAGTTGTGTCTTATATGGAAGTGGGGGTTCAGCTGTAACATTAACAGGAGTATCTCCGGAGCCAACAACTGCAGAGGCTTATTTCTTGGAAGCTGAAAGAACAGACGATTCAGATAAAAACTGTGCTGCAGACCTAAGAAGCTGTATCTTTGATATTAGAGGATAATTATATTCTTTAAATAAAAATAAAAACTTCTCATTAGAGAGGTTTTTTGTTTTTTGAGAATTAAAGTATGCTAAAATATATCTATAAAAACTACTTATATGAACTTAATTCTTTATGTTTTATTATTTTTTACAGGAGCTGCTTTTGGCAGCTTTGTGGGAGTGATTGTCGATAGACTTTATATCAAATCTTATATAAAAGGCGGAAGTATGTGTCAGTCTTGTGCCAGAAGATTAAAATGGTTTGAGACTATCCCTGTCATTTCTTATATTTTTTTAGGTGGAAAATGTAGAAAATGTAAAACCAAAATCGGAGCTGAGCATTTTTGGATAGAAATGGCTGGAGGTATTTTTGCTATAGCTTCTTATGAGATTTTTCTTAAGAATTATTTTTTAGCTGGTTCGGAAAAAAGTTTACTCTTAGGTGTAGTCTTGGCGATTCTTTTTGCTCTTCTGTTTATAGTTTTTGGAGTAATCTTTAATTATGATTTAAAAAATAAATTGGTTCCGACAAATTACGCTTTACTTTTAATCATTATCGGTTTAGCTTTTGAAGCTTATAAAGCCATCAATTATCAGACGATCTATGGAGGTTTGACCACTTTATTTTGGTTAGATTTATTTTCTGGATTCTTAATAGCTTTACCTTTCTTTTTGATTTACACATTCTCCAATAAAAAAGCTGTGGGGTTTGGAGATATTTTAGTTTATTTTGGAATAGGATATTTAGCTGGATTTATATTTGGAATTTCTGTATTCTTATTATCTATTTGGATAGGAGCTTTAGTTTCTTTGATTTTACTTTATCTTAGACCTAAAAAATACAATAAAAAAACAGCAATACCTTTTGCTCCTTTTATTATTTTGGCAACAATTATAGTGATGTTTCTTCAATTGGATATTATAGGGCTTTCTTCTCTTTTGTTTTAAAGCCGAGAGAATTTTGTGTTAAAATATTAATAATGCAAAAGTCTAATTTGAATAAATTTTTAAACGGATATTCAATGATGGAGATGCTTATGGTTTTAGCCATAATTGCTATTATGAGTACCATGGCTCTTTCTGCTTCTCTTCGTTACAATAAAGTTCTTTCTTCTTTACTAAATGATGTTAATTCAATTTCTATGCTTGTTAGAGATATGCAAAATAGAACTTCTAGTTTTGTTACAGCAGATGTAAATTCGGTACCCGCTGTAGGTTATGGAGTTTTTATAGATTTAAATGCTCAGAATAAAATAGACCCCTTTTACAAAACTATTAATGGAGCTTTTAGGCCATCAGAAGCTATTGCTCCTAGACCAGACCAAAGTTTGATTTTAGATTCTGGAAATTATATTAGTCGAATTTGTATAAACGGATGCTCTACCTATTCTGGAGCTAGCAAAGTGGCAATATATTTTATAAGACCAAGATCTTATATGAATTTTTCTGTTCCGGATCCTAACAATTCATCAGTTTACATCAATAACGTTCCAGGTAAAACTGACAACATAAATAAAGTTTGTTTGGAGATCAGCTCTGTTACTGGTAAATATAAAAAAAGAATAGATATGCATTATGTTGGACAAGTTTCTTTTGCTTCAGGAGCTTGTGAATAAATAATTTAATTTATGAAAAAATATTTTTTAAATAAAAATAAAATAATAAAAAATATTGCCGGCTACACCTTGGTAGAACTTTTAATTGCTACTACAGTTTTTACTATTGTTGCTCTTGGAGCCTTTACTATCCTTTCGGCTTCTCAAAGTGGTTACAATAGAGTTTCTAATAGTAGAATTACTACAGACAATATAAATTTAGTTTTAGACACCATGAGTAGAGAAATAAAATTTGGCAGCGAATATCGTTGCGCAAATCGTGAAGGTAATTTTCTTAATACTCCAAATTACAATGCTCTAATCAATCTTGATTCAAGCTCTTCAATTACAAAGTGTAACGCTTTTTCATTTATACCTCAGGGAGAAATAAATAAAAATATAGTCTATTATTACAACATTAATAATTCTACTATAAATCAAGTTCGGTATAAAAGAAATAATCCTTCAGAAGATTTTGTCAAAGATAATTCTTTTGGAGATGTTTCTTTGACTTCAGAAGGTTTCAAGGTCGAGAATTTAAATTTTAGTTTGAGTGGGCTGTCAAAAATCGACTATCTCCAACCAAAGGTTTTATTGACCACTACTGGAGTTATAGATGTTTCTGTAAATAAGGCTGGATCAACAATTTCCACTTCCACTTTCTCGGCCCAAACAATGATTACTCAAAGATTGCTAGATAATTAATATGACAATTTTTAAAAACAAAAACCAAAAAGGTTTTACATTAATAGAAGCTATGGTCTCTATGACTGTCATAGTGATGGCCATCATTGGTCCTCTAGGATTGATTGTAAACTCTGTGGGACAAATAAGGCAAGAGAGAAACAGGATTGCTGCAGCCTTTTTGGCGGAAGAAATAGTGGAAAACTTTAGAGCTTATAGAGATAGTTTTGTTTTGGCTTGCAAACAGGTAGATTATAATTACAGTTCAAGCGAAGGAATCGTAGAATCGGCTATTTGCAGTTTTGGGGGAGCCAGTCCTGATGCCACTAATGTTACTAAAGATATTTTACAAAATTCCGGTACCAACCCTCGCACTATAGCTTGGTATCTTTTTTTAGACAAAATAGATTCTAGATTAGAACAAGGTCTTTATTTGGATAATGATTCTTTTTCTACTCTTACTGGCATAGTTCACAAAGGAGGTTGTGAAACTTTAAGGTATAGCTCTTTATATGGAAGCTACAATTGTTCTAATGGGGAGCTTACAGACTTTAAAAGAACAACTACGATATCTAAAGTTTCTGAAAGTTCTTTAAAAGTTGAAGTAAAAGTTTATTACACTCCAAAAAGATTTATAGAAGTAGTCGATTATATATATGAAAGATAAAATTTTAAACAAAAAACATAAAAACATCAAAACAAAAGAGGTGGCTGAGCCTGGCTATATTTTAATAATGACTTTAGTTCTCTCTTCCATCATTCTTTCTTTTGGTTTGATGGTAGCTACGATGATACAAAAAGAAATTGTTTTTTCTAGAATGGTAGCTAGTAATAGGGAAGCTTATTTCGCGGCAGATAGCGGACTAGAATGTGCTCAATATATAGACAATGTTTTTAGAGATAATTCTAAAGGGGTGTCTCTGTTTTTAAATAAAATTACCCCTTCTACTCCCCTAGACCCTAAAAAAGATTTTGAAAATAACGCTTCAGTAAATGTATTTTTTGCTAGCAGTTCCATTCCTGAAGTCTCGTATTATGTCGGCGAAAGCTTTAAAACAAAAATTTCTTGTGCTAGTAACGGCGACTATAATCAAATATTTTCTGATTTAGAGACAAGATCTTATTCTGCAGGATTTGTGGAGAATAGAGGTGATGTTATAAATAATTTATTGAACAAAAAAACTTCTTATTCAATTGTGGGAGACTCTACTCAGGCTACTACGACTTTTGGATTAGTGATTAGAGAAAAAGATGCTGAAAATAAAGACACATTTAGATGTGTGGTGGTGGATTTTTATAAAAAATATAGTCCAAGTAGTATTCCGGGACAAATTCTTCTTACTGAAAAATATAGCATTATTTCTACCGGATATTCTAGTTGTGATTTAAACGATAAAAACACTGTCAGTAGAACAATAGAAAGATATTCTGGCAATTAATTTTATAGCTTAAATTTGCTATAATCTAGAAATGAAAAACTCAAAAAATGATATAAAACAAAGGATTTTAGAGTTGAAAAAACTCATTGAAAAGCATCAATATTTATATCATGTCTTAGATAATCCTGAAATAGAAGATACGGTTTACGACTCTCTTTTTTCTGAATTATTAAAATTAGAAAAAGAAAATCCGGAATTTGCTACGGAAGATAGTCCCAGTAAAAGAGTGGGAGGGAAAATTTTAGAAAAATTTCAAAAAGTTCGTCATGAAATTAAGCAGTGGAGTTACGATGACGTTTTTGATTTGGAAGAATTAAAAAGATGGGAAGAAAGAAATTTGAGAATTTTAGAAAAAGAAAATTTTTCAAAAGATTTTAAATATATTTCAGAGCTAAAAATCGATGGTCTAAAAGTAATTTTGACTTATCGAGACGGAGTCTTATTTCGAGGGGCCACAAGAGGGGATGGTGAAATAGGTGAAGATATTACTGAAAATGTCAAAATGATAAAATCTATACCTCTTAAGTTAAAGGAAAATATTTCTCTGACTATTATGGGGGAGGCTTGGATCAAACAAAGCGATTTAGAAAAAATTAATCAAGAACAAGAAGTTTTAGGATTGGTTAAATATGCTAATACTAGAAATTTGGCAGCCGGGACCTTGCGACAATTGGACAGCAATGTGGTTTCTAAAAGAAATTTAAGATTTTTTGCTTACGATATTGAGGGAGGAGAATTTAAAACTCAAAGTGAAGAATTAGAATTCTTAAAAGAAAATAATTTCTTAGTAAATTCTGACTATAAAATATGCAAGACTTTAGAAGAGGTGCAAAAAATGTATGATGACTGGAAAGATAAAAGAAAGACTGAAGAGTTTGGTATAGATGGTTTAGTGATAAAAATAAATGAACGAGAGATTGGTGAAAAACTTGGTTTTACAGCGAAATCCCCAAGGGGTGGAGTGGCTTATAAATTTCCAGCTGAAGAAGTTTCTACTAAAGTTTTAGATATTACTATACAAATCGGTAGAACAGGAGTGGCTACCCCCGTAGCAGAGTTGGAAGAGGTTTTAGTATATGGTTCTCATGTCAAAAGAGCAACTCTTCACAATAGTGATGAAATACAAAGGTTAGATGTGAGAATTGGAGACACGGTGATAATAAGAAAAGCTGGAGACGTAATACCAGAAATAGTTTCAGTTATTAAAGAGCTTCGCCCAAAAAATAGTAAAAAGTTTACCATGCCAGCAAGTTGTCCAATCTGTAATTCCAAATTAGAAAGAGAGGAAAATAAATTAAACAAAAGTGGCTATTCGGCAGGACTCTTTTGCAAAAATCCAGATTGTGAAGCTAAACACAGAGAATATTTTGCTTATTTTGTTTCTAAAAAAGGTTTTGATATTGTCGGAATGGGTGAAAAAATTATAGATGAATTTTACGATTTAGGATTAGTTAGAAGCGTTTTAGATATTTTTAAATTAAAAAAAGAAGATATAGAAGGTTTGGAAGGTTTTGGAGAAAAAAGCGCTGAAAATTTGATTGAAGCTATAGAAAAATCTAAAGATATTCTTCTACACAAATTTATTTTCTCTTTAGGGATTAGACAAGTGGGGGAAGTGGCAGCAAAAGATTTGGCGAAAAAATTTGGTAGTTTTGAAAATTTCTTAAAAGAAATAGATAAATTATTGGAAAATCAAAAAACTAAAACTCTTTTTGAGTTGAAAGAAGATTTTGGATTAGCTGGTTTAGGAGAAAAGAGTTTAGAGTCTCTTTTAGAATATTTTGGAGAAAAAAAGAATAGAAGATTTTTGGAAGAATTATTAAAGATAGTAAGGGTAAAAGAAGAAAAAAAAT
>DHTA01000005.1:37406-55895 GCA_002408565.1 Patescibacteria group bacterium UBA5272
GAAATAATGGAGAGAGTGATAGATTAAAAAATAAAATATTTGTGATTACGGGAGCGCTTTCAAAACCTAGAGAAAATTTTCAAACTTTAATTGAAAGCTTGGGGGGAAAAGTCTCTTCTTCAGTTTCTAAAAATACAGATTATCTTTTGCTGGGCAAAAATATTGATGGAAAAGTTTCTAGTAAAGAAAAAAGCGCTAAAGAATTAGGGGTGAAAATTATAAATGAGAACGAATTTGTTCAGCTTTTAAAATAAGAGTTTTTCTGTTAAAATACTTATAAATTTATGGCTAATATCGAATTTACAAAAAAGGATTTAGAAGACGTGGCTCTGCTATCTAGACTTTCCTTAACTGAAGAAGAGAAAGAAAAATTCTTAGTGCAAATGAAAGAAGTTTTAGAATATGTTGGGCAGGTTTCAGAGATGGCGAGCGGAAGTGTCGAATCTTCTGGTGGAGAAGGATATGGTAAACAATTTAAAGATTCTGTAAACAACAACATTATTCGTGAAGACAATGTTTTAAATCAAGCCAATTTTTACACCGAAGCTCTTTTAGAAAATGCTCCAATTAGAAATGGTGACTATGTTGAAGTTGCTCAAGTTTTAGATAAACATAAAAATAAAGAAAAATAACATGAAGACTGTAAAACAAATTCACGAAGATTTAGTTTCAAAAAAGATTACTGTTCGACAGCTGGTTGATCTTTCTTTAGAAACTATTAAAAATAATGAAAGGAAATTTAATCAAAATATTTCAGAAGTAGAAGATTTAAATGCTGTTGTTGATTTTTATTCAACTGAGTTTATTAATGAGCAAATTATTAATGCTCAAAAAATTATAGATGAAAATAAGTCTGATGTTTGGACAGGTGTACCAATTTTAGTCAAAGATAATATTTTAGTAGCTGGAGAAAAAGTTACAGCTGGTTCAAAAATGTTGGAAAATTATGTTGCCACTTATGATGCTAGTATTGTTGAAAAATTAAAAGAAAAAGGGGTCATACTTTTAGGTAGGACAAATATGGATGAATTTGCTATGGGAAGCTCTAGCGAAACCTCGTTTTATGGTCCCACCAAGAATCCTTTTGATAAAAAAAGAGTACCTGGAGGCTCCTCAGCGGGCTCTGCAGCCTCTGTGGCGTCGAATTACACCCCTTTGGCTTTAGGATCAGATACAGGGGGGTCAATTCGTTTGCCGGCTGCCTTTTGTAATTTAGTAGGATTTAAACCTACTTATGGCTCAGTCTCTAGATTTGGACTTATAGCCATGGGTTCTTCTTTAGATCAGATTGGAACTTTTACAAACAATGTAGAAGAGGCTGAATCTTTTTTTGAATTAATTTCTTTTTACGATAAAAAAGATTCCACCAGTATTCCAAAAGAAAAGAGGCAGGATATAAATTTAGAAATAAAAAAGAAAATTGGTATTCCAAAAATATTAAGTGATGAGAAAATAAGAAAAAGTGTAGACCCTAAAATCTTAGAAGATTTTGAATTGCAGGTTAAGAATTTAAAAACTATAGGTTATAAAATAGAAGAAGTAGATATTCCAAATATGGATAAAGCTTTAGCTATTTATTACATTATTTGTCCAGCTGAAGTTTCTTCTAATATGGGAAGATACGACGGTGTAAGGTATGGACTTTTTTCGGGAGGGGGAGATACTATAAAAAATTTCATTAATTCTAGAACGGAAGGATTTGGTGATGAAGTGAGAAGAAGAATTTTGCTTGGCACTTATATTTTGTCTGCTGGGTATTTTGACGCTTATTACAATAAGGCTGTAATGGCTAGAGAAATCTTAAAAATGGAATTCCAGAAAGTTTTTGAAGAAGTAGATTTGATTATGACCCCAACCTCTACCATGTTTCCTTGGAAATTTGGAGAGATTACTAATCCTTTGGCTATGTATTTAACAGACCTCTTCACTGTGCCAGCTAATATTATAGGAGCTCCAGCTATTTCTATTCAAACCACTAAAAAAGAAGATGTAAATAGTCAAAACTTACCCAGAGCCGTCCACTTTATCGGCAATCTTTTTGAAGACAAAAAGCTTTTTAAAATCGTTAAAGATCTTGAAAGTTTTATTCAAAAGTAAAATATTAAATTATGATATAATTTTTATATCATAGAGCATGTATTCTTTTAATTTGGATTATATTTTTAACATTTTTTATAATATCCTTTTAGCTATACGCTATGTATTTTTATTTTGGATTTTAAGAATTGATAAAGCACAATATTTAGTCGATCACAGAAATGATGCTTGGGATGGTTTGCGAGATAGAGGATGGATAAAAGATTCAACCATTTCTTCTTATTCAAATTTTGACCCGAATGCTGAAGTTCTGTATCTTGGCAGCAAAAGTCCTGACCAGATGTCTTGGTGGGACACTTTGAAAAACAATCTTTTTTCAGAGGGAGCTGATACTGCTGGAACAATTTATAGTAGCGGATCTGCAAATTATGGAGTAAATCCTGGAGATGTAGGTTATGTTGTAGGTAAGGTTAATAATGATCCCTGGTTTGCAAACTTGCAAACATCTATACAAAATCCCATTATAGCTTTCTTTAATGACCTTTTAACTTTATTAACTTTTTTTGTTTTAATATGGCTAATATACTCCATGCTTAAATGGTTGTCTATAATTCTTGCTCCTGTAAATGAAGCTAAAGAAAAAACCAAATCAGAAAAAGAAGCCGCCAAAAAAGAAGCTAGAGCAAAAAGGCTTGCGGAGCTAGAAAAACTCAAGGTGCAAGAATCTTTTGAAGAAAGACTTGCTGAAGAAAAAGAGACTAAAATAGAGAATAGTTTACCGGCCGGAATCTCAGGATTACCTATTGATGAAAGTGATTTATCTTCGGAAGAAGTGGAGAAAATTAAAACAAAAGAAGATCTTCTTATAAACTATAAGGTTAAAAATATTATTCCAATTAAAGAGAATAAAGTTATAAAAATTAAAAAATCTTTTGATACTGAGACAGAAAAGGTCGATTCTCCTACAGAAGTTCTTACTCAGACAACTATTAATATTCCTTTGACTGAAGAGGAAAAGCTAAAACTCGCTTATCAAGATGACAGAAGGGAGTGGTATATGAGTCGTTGGAATACAGTTATTGGATATATGCAAGGAAAAGAAGAAGCTATTTGGAGAATAGGGATTTTGGAAGCGGATAATCTTTTAGACGAAGTTTTGTCTGATAAGGGTTATAGAGGTTTAACTTTGGCCGACAAATTAAAAGTTGCAGGTTTTAATACAATCGATCTTGCTTGGGCGGCTCATAAAATTAGAAATCGTATAGCACATGACGGATTTAGATTTTCTCTCTCAGAAAGAGTGGCTAAAAACACCATAGAGCTTTATCGGTCCGTTTTTAAAGAATTGAAAGTATTTGAATAATTTTGTTATACTTAAATATATGGAACAAATTGAAGAAAAGGTAGAGAAAATAGAAGAAAAAACTGAAAAAGAGAATTTTTCTAAATCTCTTGATAATGATAATATTTTTTACGCTTTTGCTTATATTTTGTTTTTTCTTCCACTTTTAGCGATTCCAGAATCAAAACAAGGAAGATTTCACGCTAATCAAGGATTAAGTCTTTTGATTTTTGCTGTAGTCGGATATGTAGCTTTGGTTCTTTTGCCAATATTCGGCTGGCTTTTTATTCCAGCGTTTAGATTGTTTATTTTTATTTCAATTGTGATTGGTTTCTTAAATGGTTGGGATGAAAGAGAGAGACCTCTTCCGCTAATTGGTAAATGGTTTAAAATTATAAAATAACAAAATTTTTTTAGTATTTTTGCTGAAGGCTTTCTTTTTGTTATATTCATAGTTATGAAAAAAGAAGATTTAAAAAAAAGTAAATTGCCAGAAACAAGTGGGGTTTATTTTTTCTTAGACAAAAAACATATTGGAAAAGATATTCCAGATAGAAAAAAAGTTTTATATATTGGTAAAGCTACAGTCCTAAAAGATAGAGTGGAGAGTTATTTTTCTAAAGACTTAGTCAATACTCGGGGAACTAGGATTTTGAGCATGATAGAAAATGCTAAAAGTATTTTTTATTTAGAAACCAAGTCAGTCTTGGAGGCTATTATTTTAGAATCAAAGTATATAAAAGAATTGCAGCCATTTTTTAATGTAAAAGAAAGAGACAATAAAAGTTATTCATATGTGGTTTTTACTAAAGAAGATTTTCCAAAAGTCTTAATTATGAGAGAGAGGGAGATTGAGAAATTGAAAGATTTAAAGATCTCTAAAAAATTTGGACCTTTTGTTTCCAAAGCTGAGCTCACAGAAATAATGAAATTTGTTAGAAAGATTTTTCCTTATCGAGATAAGTGTAAATTAAATGAAAAAAGGGGGTGTTTTAATTATCAAATAGGACTTTGCCCTGGGGTTTGTTTAGATTTAATTTCCAAAAAAGATTATGCCAAAAATCTTAAAAATATTGAAAAGATTTTATCTGGAGGAATTGAAAAACTTTTGAAATCTTTAGAAAAAGAAATGAAAGCTAAAGCCAAAGAAAAGAAATTTGAAGAAGCGGGTAAAATTTTAGAAAAAATTAAGACTTTTAATTATTTAAAAGATATTAATTTGATTAAAAAAGAATCTTTAAATCAGGAAAAGTTGGAAGGGGTAAGGATAGAAAGTTATGATATTTCTCATATTTCTGGAGTAAATAGAGTTGGGGTAATGTGTGTTTTCGAAGACGGAGAACTAAAAAAAAATGAATATAAAAAATTTAAATTAGAAGAAAAAGTAAACAATGACTTGATGGGTTTAGTTGAGGTTTTGGAAAGAAGATTCCGTCATTCGGAATGGAAAGGCCCAAATATTTTAGTTATAGATGGAGGGCAAACTCATTTATCATATATCTATGAAAAATTAGAAAAAAGTCTCCCTAAAGATATATTGGAGAAAATAATTTTTTCTTCGGTAGTAAAAAATGAAAAACATAAAGCTAGAGAAGTTATAGCTTTTAAAAATAAAGAAAAAAAAATAGTTAAGCAATTTGAAGAAGAAATTATTTTTCTAAATGAAGAGACTCATCGTTTTGCTATTAATTATCATAAGTTTCTAAGAAATAAAATTAGAAAATAATATTTTGCTTTATGATATAATTTAAATGAATTATGTCACACAGAAGAAAAACTATAGCTATCATCCGTGGAGGAAAAGACGACTACTCTCGCTCTATGAGAAATGGGGCAAATATTATAATTTCTCTTTCTAGATATCAAGATTTAATAGAAGTTATAGATGTGGTTTTAGACGAAAGGGGTAATTGGTTTGAAAGAGGTATTCCTTCTGACGCTCACAAGGTTTTTTCTAAAGCTGATTTTTATATTGATCTTACTAGCAATAAAAATGAAGATTATCACGCTTTAGCTCAAAGATTAGAGGTTAAACCGATCTTTAAAGACAATCATATTTCTACTCCTGACAGAGTCAATTCTCGTAGAATTTTAAATCAAATCGGTTTTTCTGTGCCAAAATATATTTTGATTAGAGATTTACAGAGCTTGAAAGCTGGACTGGAGGAGGCTTGGAATAGGTTTCAAACCCCTTTAGTGGTGAAAGAAACTAAACACGAATTCAATCACAAAAGCACCATTACCTATTCTTTTTTGGAAGCTTTTGATAAGGCTAAAGAAATTTTGAAAGAGGGCAGAGAAGTGCTTTTGGAAGAACATGTAGATGGAAGATATGTTTCAGTTGCTGCTATACCAAATTATCGTGGAGAAAATATATATATTCCAACTCCAGCAGAGATTATTAATCATCAAGGAGATAGAATTGTTCGAGATAAAATCATTAAGGAAAAATATTTAATAGATCATGTTTGCAATAAAAGATGTTTGATTCATGCAGAAGAAAATCTAAAAAAAGAAATTCGTAAAACCGTTGAAGAGATTTACAAAACTTTTCTTTTTGAAAATCAGGCTTTGGTAGATTTAGCTATTATAGAAAAAAAGGTCTCAGGTGAAAAAAAGGGTCACAAGCATGATTATACTATTAAGGTTTTAGACATACACACTTCACCAAATATTTTTGAAGATTCTCGGTTAGACTTTATTTTGAAAAGTTCAGGCATAGATATTGGAAAATTTATCCTAGATAAAATGGATAAAATCGAAGAAGAGGAGTTGATTTATTAAGTTTGACAAAGCTGTTATAAAATGATATAAATTATTTAGAAAATAATTGTTCAATTTAATTAAATAGTTTTATCATGGAAAAAAAAATAATTGCTTATATAGCGCTTGAAGAGTTCAAGTCTGAGGATGCTCGCGTTATAGTCGCAAAAGGAGACATGGTCTCTGTGGAAGACTGGAATACCCTCAGTCCAGCCTACGATCAAGGCAAATTTAAGCCATTAAGACTTTCTACTGTAATTCAAGACGCTTCTTGTGAAGCTGAAAATCTGGCTAATCATCTTGATAGTGTCGCCAAATTTAATGATCCTTTATCTTGGAAAGGGGTTGAAAAATCATTCAAAGCTTTAAAAGTTTTGATGCATATGGTTGAGGCGGCTGAAGCACAAGTTAAAACTAAAACCACGGTTTAATCCGTGGTTTTTTATTTTATATTTAAACTTTTTAAAAACTTTTTCAATTCCTCTCCTTTTAGCTCTCTAAACTCTCCAGGTTTTAATTTTTCTAATTTCAAAAAAGAAAAACGAACTCTTTTTAAAGATAAAATAGTAAGATTTAAGGCATTTAACATTCTTCTAATTTCATGCTTTTTACCTTCTATTAAAACTATTTTTATAACATTTCTGTTTTCTTCATCTAAAGTAACTTTTTTAGCGGGAGAGTAGGAATTTTCTCTAGTTTGAATTCCTTTTTCTAAAATGGTTTTTACTCTAGGAGTAGCTTTTTCTCTAACGTGCACAAAGTATTCTCTCTCCAATTTGTTTTTTGGATTAAGTAATTTTTCTACAATTCTGTAATCATTACTATAAATTAAAAGTCCTTCACTTTCTTTATCTAGTCTACCAATAGGCTCATAACGTATTTTATCTATAAGTTTAAAAGCTGTCTCTTCCCCACGCTTTTTGTAGTGGATAAAATATTTTAGACTTTCCATTTTTTGATTTATAAAGATAGAATCTTTATCTTTGACCCTGTCTCCAAGGGAGGCGATTTTATCATTGATATGAATCTTTTTTTGAGAAATTAACTTGTCTGCCTCTCTTCTGCTCAAAATACCAAAATCACTTAAAAATTTATTAATTCTTATTCCAGCTTTCTTCTCTTCTTTTTTGTATCTTTCTAAATCTACTTGTATTTTCATATTTTTAATTAAGCCCAAATTTCCACCTCTTTATCTTTATTTAAATTTTCTTGCCATTCTTTTTCGGCGGAATTTTCTTTTTTGATTTCTTCATAACGAATTTCTTTGCTAACTTTTTTATCTACTTCTTCATGTTTTTCTTTTTTTAATTCATTTTTATTTATTTTTGAAATAAAAAATAAAGATAAAAATCCAAAGACTCCTACCACAAAGAAAATGGTTGTTAGACCAGTATTGAAAACTTTGAGTAGAAACACTCCTGTTAAAGAAACAAAAAGAAAACCCACATTAAACATGTTTTGGAATAAAGCGATCATACCTGCATCTCTTCCATCAACTTTTCTATAAAAATAGGCGTAATTTTCTGTCTCAGCTACAGCTGCACCAAGTCTTGCGATAAACAATAAAACTATCCAAGCAATGGGATTGATGGTTGTAATATTGAAAAGATAAATTGAAACTAAAACTAAACTCAAGGTTGCGATACCAGATATCATTAATCTTTTTTCTCCAAAAATTTCGTCTGAATATTTTCCTAATCTATAAGGAATAATAATAAAAGGTATTAAAGTGATAGGAGTAATAATACCCACAAAAACAGTGGTAGAGATACCTAAAGTCTCTGTCAAGTAAAGAATTAAATAAATACTAATTACAGCATAAAAAGAATTGAGAGCAAATGAAGAAGCTATTACTCCTCGCATATTTTTATTTTTTGCTACGATTTTTAATCCTTCAAATAGATTTTTTTTCTCATAAACGGGTTCCTTTACATGTTTAAAGGAGCTGACTACAATATAAATTAGTGGCAAAAGAGCTAGGGCACTTAGAACGAAAGAACCAGAATAACCTACATAACTAAAAATACTAGCAGAAATAAAAGGTGTGGCTATAGATAAAAAGTTATAAATAGTTAAAATCGCTCCACGAATAGAACCAGTACTTTCATTGTCTGAAAACTGTTCCACAAAAATATTTATAGAAACCCAAATCAGAGTAGAAAAAGTTAAATAAAAAACCGCAAAAATAATCAAGGTGTAGAGATTGATATAATTTGCTAGAGATAAGGCTATAACTACTAAAAATTGAGCTATAGATACTGTTATAAGGGTTTTATAGTTTGAGAACTTTCTAATAATCTCTCCAAGATAATTAGAAATAAATATTGCCAAAAACGCTCCGGCAGCATAAACTATACTTAAGGTTATTTTGCTAAAATACTGGTCTAGAAAATCTGAAAAGAAAAAATAGATAGCAAAGTTATGCAAAGCGTAAAGAGCTACAATTAAATAAATTACACCCAAAAGTTTTTTCTTTTGTTTAGCTTCCATAATGATTTTAAACCAATCTTAAATTAGGTATATTATACCATTATAATTACAGGAATAATGACAGGACGTTTTGCTGTTTTTTGTAATAAGAATTTAGCTAAGGCTTCACTCAAATCATTTTTAATGTCGTCCATACTAATATTAGTATTTTTTTCTAGATTCTCTTCAATAATTTTCTTAGCTAAAGTTCTAGTCTGATAAAGCAACTCTTGAGATTCTTTGAGATAAACAAAACCACGGGAAATCAAATCGGGGGATTTCTTTAGCTTTTTAGCATGATTGTCTATTACTCCAATAACTACAAACATTCCGTCTTCTGCCAAAGTTTGCCTGTCTCTCATTACCACATCTTGAAGTTTGCCAACATTCATACCATCTACGATAATCATTTCGTTCGGTGCAAATTCTTTTAGGGCTACCATTTTTTCTCCAGAATTTTGAATCTCTATTATCATCCCATTGTCTGGAATAATAATATTTTCTTCAGGCATACCAAGTTCTCTTTGAATATCCGCGTGAACTCTAAGCATATAATGATATCCGTGAACAGGAATAAAGAATTTAGGACCAATCTTTTTGTGTATCCAAACCAATTCGTCGTGGTTAGCGTGTCCTGAAGAGTGGACGTCAGAGGTTTTGTAGTGAATAATGTGCGCTCCTTTTCTGGAAAGTTTATCTTTAAGTATTTGTACAGCCCTTTCGTTTCCTGGAACAATAGACGAGCTCATAAGTATGGTAGTCTCTTTGTCCAGTTTGATATATTTGTGAGTACCGTTGGCTGCTCTATTTAACACCGCAAACTCTTCTCCTTGAGCTCCAGTTGCTAAAATCGCCACTTTATCTTTTGGATAATTTTCTATATCCTCAATTGAGATTATGATTTTTGGGTCAACTTTTAAAAGTCCAGCGAGTTTGGCTACTTCGATATTTGTTTTAATGCTTCTACCTTCTACGGCAATTTTTTTACCATAACTTTCTATCATCTTCATAATCTCCAACATCCTTTCCACCTGAGAAGAGAAGGTGGCAATAATTAATCGTCCTCTAGTGTCTCTCACAATCTTTCTGATATTATCAAAGACTACTCTATCAGAAATTGAAAAACCTGGATTTTCACAGTTAGTAGAATCTGTTAAAAGGCAAAGCACTTTTCTACCCTTAAAGAGTTCATATCTTTCAATTTCCGCAGGAGTGGGAATACCATCATCATGATCCAATCTTAAGTCTCCAGTATGAACAATATCTCCATAAGGGGTTTCTATAATTACTCCCATAGAGTCTGGAATAGCGTGAGAAACAGCAAAGAATTTAGCTCTTAAATCACCTAACTGAATAGTATCTTCAGCTTCTATAATTTCTAAATTAAGTGGATCAAGTTGAGGGAATTCTTCGTGTCTTTTTTTAATCATTAAAGCAGTAAATTGACGAGCGTAAATTTTAGGATTTCCAATTCTCGGTAAAATATAAGGAATGCCCCCGATATGATCAAGGTGCCCATGGGTGATGAGCATACCTTTGATTTTGTGTTTATTCTCTTCTAAATATCTAGTGTTTGGAAGAATACATTCAATACCTGGAGTTGTGCTTTCTGAGAATTGAAATCCACAGTCTACAATAACAATACTGTCTTTATATTCTATACAACTCATATTTCTTCCAATTTCTTCTACCCCTCCCAAGTTTATGATTCGAATTGAATCTGAGGCCAAAGGAGGAATGTGGGCCAATTCTGTACCTTCAGAAATTTTGGTTTCAAATTTTAGACCAGCATTTTTTCTGTTTCTAATTGGTGGGCGAGAGTTAGGTTTTCTACTCATGCCAGCATAGCTACTCCTGGTACTTCTTGCTCCAGAAGGCTTAGGGTTTCTCATGTTATTTCTTCTTCTATCTGTTGTTTTGTTATTTGTTATCATATTTTTTAAATTAAATTAGTGTAATAAATTTTGTAATTTTTCTACCGTTGTTTTTTTGTAACTGAAACTCCAAACTTTTTCCTTATACTTAAACCATTCTTTCACATTCACAAATCTTTCACTTTTGTCTAATAAATTTGTAGGTAAAGCTTGATCAAGTTGGGTCGCTAAATCTTTATTAGTCACTACATAATTTAAATTATTCGAATAAAGCGGGACGGCTGGCATTTCTTTTATTAATTCCTCATTTATTTTATTTAAAATAGTGGCTCTTTCTTCAGAAAAATCTTGTCTAAGACTTTCCAGATTTTTATCCATAGCTGTGCTGGTGTAATTTGTAATATTGAGGCCAGGGTAAGTTCTTTGTCCAGAATGCCAATAGGCATACAAGTCCGTATCTCTTTCTATAATTGATCCAAAGACTAGTATTTCAAAATCTCTATCTTTGATAACTTCAGCTAAATTGCTTACGCTATAAACAATTACATTAACTTCTACACCTTGAGCTCTCCAAGAGTCAGCTATCTTTTCGGTAACTTGTTTTAAGTCTATCAAATCAGTTGTAGTTATATTTAAGGTTTTCCCTTCCAATTTCTCTAAATTCTTTAATTCAGAATCGTTAATCGCTGTAGAGTCTCCAAAAAAGAAATCTTTTTTAGTGACATAACCACCAAAAACAGAATTTATAATTTCTTGCTTGTCTATACTTTTGGCTAAATAAGACCTCACAGATTTGTCTGCTAATAATTCATTTTTGTTAGGATTGAAGGAGAGGGAATAAATTGTTGTAAGGTTTCGAGAAAGAGTATTTCTTTTGCTTTGGTCAACTCTCTCAAGAGAGGAATAACCTAAATAAGCTGTAGAATTTATTCTGCCATCATTTAAAGCAGAAAGAATGTCTTCAGTGTTTTGATAAATGTTTATGTCTATATTATCTAAATATGGTCTCCCCCCTAAATAATCCTTATTGGCAACAAGTGAGTACTTGCTGGCGATATTCGATTTTTTGATAATAGAATCAATTTTAAATGGTCCAGAACCGACAGGTTGAATATTAAACTCGGAAAAAGCAAATTCTTCAGTTGAGAAATGTTCCAATAGATGTCTTGGTAAAACTCCAAAAGTTAAAGATTCTTTGAAATGGTAAAAAGGCGTTTTAAGGTGAAAGGCTAAAGTCAAATCATCAATTTTTTCAGCAGAAACTCCTTCGAAGTTTATAGCGATAGGGCTATTTAGTTTTTTATCTTGAACTTTATTTAATGTAAAAATGATATCATCTGCAGTAACTTTTACTCCATCATGGAATTTTGCTTCAGGGTTTAAATAGACTGTATAAGTTAATTTATCCTCACTTTCCAAAACTTCATCAGCTAAATCATTTATCAAATTTCCATAAATATCTTTTTTAAGTAAACCAGAAAAGATTAATTTGGTTAAGTCTTTTTCCGAATCAGTGGAAGCTAGTATCGGATTGATGTATCTAGGAACTCCGACCATTCCTTCCGTGATAGATCCTCCATAAGTAGGTATCTCTATTAAAAACTTATTACTAAAAGTCGTAATAGCTAAGAATAAAAAAATTATCCCAAGAATAGCACATAACCAAAATAAAAATATCTTTTTAGCCGGCAAAGATTTATAAGTTAAAACATAAGAAGTTTTAATTAGAGATAATTTTTTCCAAAAATTCTTATTCTTGTTCCTATTCTTATTTTTAATTTGTCGAACATTTTTTTCTATATCTAGATTAATGTCACGCAAAGATTCGTTGTTGTTAATAGTGTCGTCTTCCATATTTTTTAGATTTTCTAAATTTAAACAAAAAGAAAACCAAATTCAGTAAAATTGATTAAAATTAAATAAAGTTTTTCGTTTTACAAAATAAATTGGAATTATCTTGCAACTGTAGCAATAAGATTGAGAACAATAAAACCTACCACTATAAAAATAGTAAAGTTAAAGATCTTTTTTTCAAAACCTCTTTTTTTATTGTTCATTGCTATAGAGTCTCCACCTCCAAGACCAGCTCCATCAGTGTTTGCTTTTTGGAGAAGTACTAAGACTATAAGTAAAGTAGATACGATTGCAATTGCAGTAAATAGCCAATTCATGATGAAAACATTATAGCAAAAACAAGAATTATTGCAAACTGAAAAAGAGAGGAATGGCACTTTCAAATATCTTTAAAATAAGTCTTATTTTATTTCAATATTTCAATATTATCCACAATCATTGTTTTTTCTCCGTTTTTGCTAGCTATTCTACCAGTAAAAGTAAGTGGAATATTTATGATTAATTTCTCTTTTAAAACCGCATAAGATTTTGGAAAAATTGCCACCTCGAATTGTCCGGTCAAATCGGAAATCTTGGCGAGAGCCATACGATCTCCAGATTTTGTCTTGGTGGTTTTTACTTTGTCTATAAGAGCTGGGAACTTTACTTTTTGATTATCTGTCACATCCCCATTGGATTCTTCTAGAATAGATTGAATATTCACTTTTCTTTGTAAGATAGTTTCTTTCCATCTGTCTAAAGGCGAACCAGAAATATATGAACCGAGCAATTCTTTTTCCCATTTTAGTTTTTCATTTTTAGAAGCTGGTTCACATTCTTTCAAAGTAAAACTAGAAGAGTTTGTTTCTTCAAAGAAACTGAAGAGACTATCTTGACCTTTATTGTCTTTAGTATGTTTTTTGTGATATTCCAAAAGGCTGTCTACATTAAAAAGTAATTGACTTCTTTCTCCAAAGTCATCCATGGCACCACATTTGATAAGAGCTTCCAAAGATTTTTTATTTAAATCTTTATGGCTTATCCTGTTTACAAAGTCTTCCAAATTTTTATATTTTCCTTTTTTTTCTCTTTCTTCAATAATAGCGTCTGCAATAGCGGCTCCCATATTTTTAATGGTGTATAAACCAAAACGAATAGCTTCTTTATGTTTCTCATTATCTTTGTCCTCAGTGATAGAAAATCCTCCCGTTGAATAATTGACGTTGGGAGGGAGAACTTTTATTTCCATTCTTTCCGCCTCGTTTACAATTTCTGAAATTTTATCTATATCGCCAGATTCTTCAGTGAGAATGGCTGTCATAAAAGTTACCGGATAATTAGCTTTCATAAAAGCTGTTTGGTAGGCGACACGACCATAAGAAGCCGAGTGAGCTTTGTTGAATCCGTAAGCCGCAAAAGGTTCAATCCAGTGCCAAAGCTCCTCGGCTTTTTTAAGTGGCCAATTAGAATGCTCTACGCAGCCATTTATAAATTTGGCCTTTTGTTTCTGCATTTCTTCTGGAATCTTTTTCCCAACAGCTTTTCTAAATTTGTCTGCTTCTCCCCAGGTGTACCCAGCGATTTTTATGGCCATCAAAAGCAAGTCGTCTTGATATACCAATACTCCAAAACTTTTTTCTAGAATTTCTCTTAGATTTTTATCGTCGTACAAATAGGAGACAAGTTTTGGATTTTGTTTTCTTTCAATATAAATTGGAATGTTATTGATTGGTCCTGGACGATATAGGGCAATCATAGCGTTGATATCATAAATGCTTGTAGGTTTTAGGCTTTTTAAGAATTTTGTCATACCAGACCCATTCAATTGAAAGAGCCCCATGGTTTCTCCTCTGGTTAGCATTTCGTAAGTTTTTTTATCTTCTAAATCAATATCTTCTATATCAATTTCTTTGTTGTATCTTTCTTTGGTCAAAGTGAGGGCGGTTTTTAAAATGGTTAAAGTTCTAATTCCGAGAAAATCAAACTTTAAAAGTCCGGCATTGTTTTCGTCCACCGAATGCATATCATATTGAGTAATAATTTTCCCTTCGCCTTTCGGATCCCACTGAATAGGAGAATAAGTCTCTATTGCTTCTGGTCCAATCACTACTCCCGCTGCATGTACTCCGATATGTCTGACTAAACCTTCTACTTTTTTAGCCATGTCTATAATTATTTGCACTTCACGCTCAGTATCATACATGTTTTTTAAGTCTTCTACTTCTTCTAAGGCCATATCAACGGAAACAGGAAATCCTTGTTTGGGCATAGGAATAAGTTTAGAGATTTTATCTCCTAGAGAATATGGGTATTTCATAGCTCGGGCTACATCTTTCACAGCTCCACGAGCCAACATGGTACCAAAAGTTCCAATTTGGGCCACATTTTCTTCTCCATACTTTCTTCTAACATAATTAATCATTTCGTCTCTTCTGTTATCTGCGTAGTCCATATCGATATCAGGAGCAGACGGTCTTTCTGGGTTTAAAAATCTTTCAAAGGGAATTTGATAAATCAGAGGATCACATTTAGTAATCTGCAAAAGATAAGTAGTCATAGAACCAGCCACAGATCCTCTAATGTTTGTAAGTATTCCATTTTCGGAAGCGTATTTTAATAAGTCGTAAACCACTAAAAAATATGGAGCATATCCTTTAGTTTTGATAATTTCTAATTCATAATTGAGTCTATCCAAAACTTCTTCTTTTCTATCCTCTTCAATCTTTCTTTTCTTTAAACCCTCTAAAGCCAAATCTTTTAAGACATTGTCTAAAGTTTTTCCAGTATCTAATTCTTTTTTATAATCTTTAGCAATATCAGGAAAGTGCCATTTGCCAAGCTCAATTTCACAATTTAAAGAATCAGCCAATTCAAAAGTATTTTGAATTAAGTCTACTCCATATTTTTCTTTGATTTCTCCAAAAATGTTTTTAGCTTTCGGTGTATCAATAAAAGAAAAGTCGTCTTGAACAAATTTATATTTATACAATTCTTCATCTTCTAATTCTCCATGAATACCAAAAAGTACTTTTTGGGCCGATTTGTCATTTTCGCTTAAATAGTGAGGATTTTGAGTAGCTATTAACCTTTTTTCATCCTTTAAAATTTCTTTGGCAAATTTAATAGTGTTTTCTTTTAGTTCTTTGGAAAAATTAAAATAGGTTTGAGGAACTATTTCTAAATAGAAACTATTTTCTCCAAAAACTTCTTCAAATTTTTCAACATACTTTTTTGCTTTTTCGAAATTTCCTTTAATCAAAAAGTCAGCAATCTCCCCATCTCCTCCGCCAGACAAAATTATAAGTCCTGAATCAGGATTAAATTTTTCTTTTAAAATTTTAAAATTAATATGAGGATCTTTTTGGTCTTTTAAGTTAGCAGCCGAAACTAAGCTCATTAAAGATGTATAACCTATTGTCTTTTTTGTTAAAAAAACTAATTTATATTTTTTCTTAGGATTATTTTCACTTCGATAATCTATTTCTGCTCCTATGATTGGCTTGATCTCTTTGTTTAAACATTCTTTGTAAAACTCTATAGCTCCATACATGTTGTTGTAATCAGTCAAAGCTAAAAAAGGCATTTGATATTCTTTGGCCTTGTCTACCAATTGCTTGATTTGAGGAAGAGATTTGAGAATGGAGAAATGAGAATGGTTGCGAAGGTGGATAAAAGGAACTTCTTTGGGCATACTTATTTCATTGGAAGAGATTTCTTCTTGCATAGTTAAAGTTTTAATCCAAATAAATTGAATACTTTAAATCAAAATAGTTTTAAAGATATAAAAATAGTAACACAAAAAATAAAAAGAAAAGGTTTGACAAGACCTTTGTATTTGTCTAGAATATCCAAAGAATAACAATTTAAACATTAAAGGAGGGTGAATTATGTACTTTTGGGAAGAAGAAGCTTTTGTGGAAATCAAAGGTAAAAAAATTTGTTTTGGGTGTGCTGTACATGTTCCTCATGAGCACTCCTGTTTCGGTAATGTTTCTGGTGAGGCGTGTGAATGTGATTATTTAGAATGTCAGATTAGGCAGAAACGTATAACTCTGGAAGAAGCAAATGAGATAATTTCGAAAGAATTGCAAAAAGAAGCTGGAATTAGAAAAAAATGATTTTTTATTTTTAGACTCTCTTGTATTATTAAACTTTTTAGGTAGCCTTACAGGCTACCTATTTTATTTGCAAAAAGCTGGGAAAAATGATATTATTTGAGTCAATAAATAAATCAAAATTATGGTAGTAAGAATGAGACACACTAGAGCTCACACAGCAAACAGGAGAAGTCATCACGCTTTAAAAAAGGCGAATCTTCAGGCTTGTCAAAATTGTGGAGCCATGATTCATTCTCACACAGCTTGTGACGCTTGTGGAATGTATAAGGGGAGAATGGTGAGAAAGGTAAAAGCCAAAACAGTTTAGAGTTTCAAAAACCCCGCATAAATTGCGGGATTTTTTGTGGTATACTTTAATTAGTAAAAATAAAAATATGAGTATAAATAGACATTTGGCTAGAGGTATTGCTCTTCAAATTCTTTTCGAGCTTGACGCTAATGAGAATTTAAATCTCGACAGGGAAAGTTTGAAAAATAAGATAGCAAAGGAGACGGGAGAATTTGCTTCCGCTAGTGATGACGGTTTTATTTTAAATCTTCTTACTACCATTCAAGAAAGAATAGCAACTTTAGATGATATTATTTCTCGAGCGGCTCCGGAGTGGCCTTTAGAAAAAATAAATGTGATGGATAGAAATATTCTTCGTCTTGGTTTGGCCGAGCTTCTTTTCCATAGTGAAGAAGTTCCACCAAAAGTAGCTATCGATGAAGCTATTGAGTTGGCAAAAAATTATAGTAGCGCAACTTCGCATAAATTTGTAAACGGAGTTCTAGGGACAATTTATAAAGAAATGGGCGAGCCGAGAAAAGAAGAGCTTAGCCAAAAAAAAACTAACCTTGAGACTCTTAACTTGGCGGGAGGTTTGGTGTATTCGTTTTTTGAAGAGAAGATATTTTTGGCTTTTGTAAAAGATATTTTTAAACACTGGACTTTACCAAAAGGAAAACTTTTAGAAGGTGAAGATGTGCGAGTGGGAGCTTTGCGAAAAATTAAAGAAGAAATTGGTATAAATGTTGTCATTAAAGATAAGCTTCAAGAAAATACATATATAGCCAATGCAAAAAATAAAGAAGAATTAAATGAAGGAAAAGAAATGCTCCCTTCAGAAAAAATTAAAAAACATGTACACTATTTTTTGGCAGAAGGTAAACATGAGCCATTAAAATTAGAAGAAGAGAATACGGGTTTAGTAGAAGCTAAATGGTTTTCTTTAGATCAAATTGAAAGTTTAAAGCTCTACGATGATATTAAGCCAATTATCGCTCTTGGTATAGAAAAAATTGGAACAAATTATGACAAATAAAAATATTGTAAAAAATGGAGACAAATCCAAATCCGAAGATAAGGATTTTCCGAAATTAGAAAAAGAGTTAGGAATAGTTTTTGATAATAAAAATCTTTTGATTCAAGCTTTTATTCACAGATCATATATTAACGAGAATAGTAATTTGAAACTCGGCCACAATGAGCGTCTAGAATTTTTAGGAGATGCTGTTTTGGAACTGGTTTCAACAAATTATCTTTATCACAAATATGAAGATTTAGCTGAAGGAGATCTTACTTCTTATCGGGCCGCTTTGGTAAACACTAAATCCATTGGAGCTATAGCTAAAGAGCTTAATTTCAACAACTATCTCTTTTTGTCTAAAGGAGAAAGTAAAGATTTTGGAAAGGCTAGGCTTTCTATTCTAGCTGATACTTACGAAGCTTTTATCGGCGCCGTCTTTTTGGATAAAGGATATAATTTTGCTAAAGAATTTATAGAAAAGACTTTGCTTACACATACAGACGAAGTGGTAGAAGAAGGAAAATATAGAGATCCAAAAAGTGTGATTCAAGAAAAATCTCAAGATCTTTTATCTGTTACTCCTAACTATAAAGTAATTTCTGAATCTGGACCAGATCATGACAAAAAATTTATAGTTGGAATATATTTTGGAGAAGAAAAAATTGCCGAAGGGGAAGGTAGAAGTAAACAAGAAGCTGAAACTCACGCTGCCAAAGTTGCTATTCAGAAAAAAGGCTGGGAAATATAAAATATAAAAACTCTGT